>NZ_BADW01000052.1:0-12706 GCF_000241165.1 Pseudoalteromonas sp. BSi20439 | reverse complement strand
GTCTTTTTTATAACTAGCTGGCATTAGCCACCTAAAAGACTTAATGCGGCCTGTGGTAACTGGTTTGCCTGCGACAAAATAGTGGTACCGGCTTGTTGCATAATTTGGTTTTTAGTTAGGGTTGCTGTTTCAAGCGCGTAATCAGTATCTTGAATACGGCTACGAGAAGCTGACACGTTCTCAGATACGTTAGCAAGATTGGCAATGGTAAAACCAAAACGGTTTTGCACCGCACCTAAGTCTGCACGCTGGGCGTCAATTTGCGCTAATGCAGCATCAATAGTTTGAATTGCAGATTGAGCACCTTCACTAGTTGTACCACTAATATCAATCGCCTCCACTGATGACAATTGACTTAATGAGCTATTAAACATCTGGAGCTCATTTGCTGCTCCATCGTTTGAAATACCAATTTTGCTCGGTGATGACAAATTTATTTCCGATGTTTTTGAAGCTGTTGTTGCTCCCGCAGCAGTTCCATCAAACGTTAATCCACCAGCAGGCGTACCAACTGCTTCCATTACAGATTCAATACCATCAACACCTGTTGCTTTTAGGCTAATATTGCCTGCAGCTGGGTCATAAACAGCATCATAACCGTCAGCCACCATCTCTTCTGCTAGGCGCGCCATATCACCACCAAAAGTGCCTAAGTCATATTCATCATCGCCAATTTTTATAGTTGCATTATCGGTACTCGTTATCCCTGCGATAACAACATTTAGACGAGCCTCAGCTGTAACACCAGCCGCAGCTCCATTAATAGAATTAGCTACACCATCAGCGCCATCATTTGCTCCAATTAAAACATCAGTACCGTTGATATTCAGTGATCCAGGAGCTACAACTTCATTTGCAGCCATACTGCCTGCAGCTACTACACCAAATACAGTTCCTGGCCCATCAATTTCGTTGGAACCAATAGCATCGGCAGCAACATTACGTAAACTTACATTAATGGTTTCATTCGCATTTGCACCTACCTGAAACTGTTTAGTACCAAAAGTGCCGTCAAGTAAGCTGGTGCCACCAAATTTAGTGGTATCTGCAATTCGAGTGAGCTCTTGTTGCAGGGCTGCTACTTCTTTTTGCAGTGATGCACGGTCAACCGCACTATTTGAACCATTCGCCGATTGCAGTGATAAGTCACGCATACGTTGCAGAATATTTGCTGACTCTTGCATTGCACCTTCAGCAGTTTGCGCCATAGAAATACCATCGTTGGCATTACGCTGAGCAACCGTTAGGCCATTAACCTGAGACGTTAGTCGGTTGGCAATTTGTAAACCTGCAGCATCGTCTTTTGCGCTATTAATACGCAAACCAGATGATAGTCTCTGCATTGAGGTTTCAAGTGCCATGCTAGATTTAGATAGATTGCGTTGCCCATTAAGTGATGCAACATTTGTATTTACGCTTAAAGCCATTTTACCATCTCCTAGTTTCAATCAGAATGTGGTTCAAAATATTTAAGCAAAAACCACACTGTCTATGACTAGTTGAATGCATTACTTGTGCCAACTAATAATAAAACATTAAACCCATGTTTTATAACAACTAAATAACTTTTATTACGGTATTTAATAAATAGTGAGCATTTTTTTGACAGGAGAGAAAAAGGGGGGTGACAGTTTTTTGCCGCTTCGTTAAGGCAAGTTATTACCTATTTTTCCTAAAAGTAATAACCTGCCTTGGATGGTGTTTATAAATAATCGAATAATGAGAGTTTAGCCAAACGACCAAAAGTCGCTTGTGAGGCCTGTAAACCAGACTCATGTTTTGTGAGATCGCTAATCGCTTCAGCGGCATCAATCTCAATTAGGCTAGATCTGTTTTCTTGATTATTGATATCTAGTGCACTGTTTGAATCGGTTACACGCTCAACCACATTCATGCGTCCACCTAAACCAGCTTGTGTAAATACAATTTGTTCACTAGCATTTTTAAGCTGAATTAAACCATCCGATAATGCTTGGTTAATTTGCGCTTCATCAAGTTGTTCGTCATTTAGGCTAATGATCAAATCTTCCAGCGTATTCAATACATTTTCTTTGCTTGGTTTCTCAAGGGTGAAATCAAGCTGCCCAGGTGCTGCCCCCTCAAGTTGAATTTCCATACCTGCAAATTCAATCGGTTCATCGGTTACTTCACCCGTAACGGGTGGTACAAGAGGGTTACCATCACGTAATATTTCATATTGATCAGGCGCTGAAGGCGTTGCACCAGGGATAACATTAACGTTATAGGTATTGATCGTTGGAGAAATAAGCGGATCTGGGTCTGAGTTATAATTATCTTTATGAAAACGGTCAAACTCGCCTTGGTTTTCAACATAAACAGTTCCAGCGGTAATGCCGCCTGTTGGCGTTCCATCGTTTGAAACTACATCGAGTCGCGCATCAACTCGTTCAAATACATTAAAGCCATTATCGCTTGATTTGATCTCAACGCCTTTTGCGATCGTCACTTCGTGTTGGCCTTGATCGCCTTGATATTCGTATTTGCCATTGGTGCTATTAAATGTATAAGTTTGAATATCGTCTTGATAGCCAGAGAAAAGGTATTTCCCTCCTTCAGATTGACTATTCATTAAGTTAAGCAGTGATTTTTGCAGTTCTTTTAGTTCACTGGCAACTGAAGCCAAATCACCTTCATCTAACGAACCATTGCCCGCTCGTATAGTTAACATTTGCGCTTCTAAAATAGTGTCGTTCATACCTTGTAATAAACTTTCTTCGGTTTCTAAACGCCCTTTTAGCTGGTTAATATTTTTGGTCAGCTGCTCATTCGTTTCTATTTTATTGGTGTACAACATACCCTGAGAAATAGCTGCAGGGTTTTCAGAGGTACTCAAATATTTTTGGCCTGTAGTGACACGCTCTTGCGCACCTGCTACATTTTGTTGATTCTCAAGTATTTTATTAATGTTATTTTGATACATTAAATTATTTGATAAACGCATAATTACCTCGCCGCACTCAGTAAAGTGTCAAAAATAGAACGTGCTGCAGACAATACTTGAGCAGATGCAGCATAAGATTGCTGAAAACGCAGCAAATTAGCCGCCTCTTCATCTAAGTTTACGCCCGACAATGATTCATACCAGGCTTCTGATTGTTGTGCTAATGCATCAAATGCAGCACCGTTGGTCATTGCTTGGCTGGTCACTACCCCAACATCAGTTACCAAGCCTGCATAGGCCTGATTCAACGTTTTATGATTATCGGCTGAGGCACTTGCCACTACATTTTGACGTACTAAATCGGTATTTTGTAAATCTGCGAGCTTTTGGCCATTACGGTTATCATCAAAACCGCCTTCATTAAATTCTAAATTAAAGGTATCACCTGTAGCCGGTACACCTTCAATATTAAAGTCAAAACCATAGCCATCGTAAGGCGCTCCAGCTTGAGCGAGTATATTATTAGCAGGCGGTGTAACCGTAAACGTGGTCGTGCCATTACCGTCAGTCAGTTGATATTCGTTAGCATTAGCTGTTTTAACAATGCTAATAGGGCCATTAGCTAGCCCTAGAGGGTTACTAAAACTGCCAGTGGTTACATCGCTCACATCACCCGGTGAAATAGTACCTGTCCCTGTATTATCAAGGCCATCTGCTGTTCTAATTGGTGAGGCCAAAGCAATGTCTTCACCTCGACCACTGGTCAACGATATATTACCCGCAGCGCCACTATTGAGCTTTACCTGAAATTGATCCCCAGCATTACCGACTCCCGTTACATTAAGCTCTAAGCCAAACGATTCCCCACTAGTAATCGCTGCTGAATCGATAATGCCACTGGGTGGGATAGTTGCTAAAGAGGCTGTACCTAAAGGCTCACCTTTATTATCAATAGGCTGAATGCTCACCTCATTAGGATTACCCGTATAAGTGATCACAAAGTCACTGGCTGGTAGTTCGCTGCCTTTACCTGCCTCAACGGTTGCTGACATATTAGCTGTTCCGGTATTTGCTTGATAAACATAAGCACTGACCGTTGGAATTTCAAAAATATCTCCACCTAATTCACCATTAGCATCCATCCCTAAACGGTTTTGCTGATTAAACGAATCGGCAAGTGCAATGCCCATCTGGCCAATTTGATTTTGTGCAGGCACCAAAATATCGTCTCTAAATGCCAATAAACCGCCAATTTTACCTTTTAATTTAGTAGGATCTATTTCCAGTGGCACAGCTTGACCGCCATTTACATCTAAACGTAACTCTTTAAAATTGGCATCTGGATCGCCACTAATCGAGAACAAGTTGAATGACCCATTTTGCATAACAACCGCTTCACCTGAGCCCATAAATACTTGTTTTTCACCATTGGGGCCATCGAGTGTTTCTATATCAATCAGTTCAGATAAATCACGTATTGCTTTATCACGCTCATTATAAGCTGAGCTCGCATCCGCTTCGTTCTTGGTACCATGAACACCTGCAATTTCTTGGTTCAACGAACTAATACTTTCGATTAGCGTATTCGCCTCTTCTGAAAAAATTTCTAATTGCTCATTAACCACCGCTTTTTGCTCTGAAACAATACCTGCAAGCCTGTCCATTTGATCAATCAAATTTTGCGCATCACTCATCACTAATGAACGAGCAACCGTTGATGAAGGTTGATTAAGAGCCTCTTGTACGTTATTGAACATTGAGTTGATACTAGTTGATAAGCTGTTTGATTTTTCTGAAAAGATTTGATCAACTCGACTCGTTTCACTAACAAATTGATCAAAAAAGCTTTTATTTGAGGTATCTCGGTTTAATTGCTTTTGCGCAAACTCATTCAATAATCGATACGTTTGGCCACGGCCTACCTGATTATCAATCATAGTGGTAAACTCGGTGCGCTCACGTACATACCCTTCGGTATTAACATTTGCGATGTTTTTACTTGTCGTTTGCAGTAGCTCAGCGTTAGCTCTAATGCCTGAATTAGCAATGTTTAATAAATTAAACGACATGTTACTCTACTCCTTGGCGGATCACGCTTGTGGCGATATTCTTCAATTCGTTACTGTTTAGCACTCTTTTTATTTTGTCAGCATAGTTAGGGTCGGTTGCATAACCGGCTTGCTGTAAAGAGTCTAAAAATTTGTGCGGCTTTGCTGTATTGTTTAATGCATCTTGATAGCGAGGGTTCTGCGTTAAAAAATCCACAAAATCATTCACACTATCTTTTATTGAGTCATACGCTCTAAAGCTTGCTTGCTTTTTAACTGCAGCGCCTTGCTCAAACTCTAAAGTGACCTTACTGGCTTTTTCGCCCTGCCAACTTTTATCTGACTTTATATTGAATAAATTATTTGAGCTATTGCCATCACCTTTACTGATAATATGTTTACCCCAGCCAGTTTCTAATGCTGCTTGCGCAACCATAACCGCCGGATTTAAACCAATTTTTTTAGCCGCTGTTTTTGCGTGTTCCCACACTGTACTTACAAATTCCTCAGCATTTTCAAATGTGCCAGACGCTATGTTTTGTTCGCTTTTTTCAGTTGAATCAACGAGCGGCACTTTTTCAGTGACCTTTTGGTTTTCTTGATGAGGTAAGGTGCTACCCGCACGTTGGTCACTAAAGAAATCTGACGTTGTACGAAGAACTGAGCCTGGCATAAAGTTTTTTCCATCTGGCGATAGTTGCTGCACAATTAAATCAGCAAGACCTAAAGAGCCATTTGATGAAAGCTCTGTAGCCATCTGTTGGTCGTGCATTTCTTCAAAAAACTTCACGCCACTTGCATTAAATGGGCTTTCTTTGTCTTCAAAAGCCTCATTGGCTTTACGCATACTTTTCAGTAGCATTTGGGTGAAGATAGCTTCAAATTGTGCCGCCGCTTTTTTTAACGCCGCTTTAGATGCATCGGTTGATGCATCACCGCTGTTTAAAGCATCTCGACGCAAAGAGTCTAAGTTGCCTAAATCAAAAAAGTTTTGCTTATCTAGATGATTTGTTTCCATCAGCTTTTTGACACAATAATTAATAATACCTAGTTAAATGCAATAATTGAGCCAAAAGAAGAGTAGCGATGAAAGGTTAAGGATGAAAGGTTAAGGGTTAAAGACCCTAGGGCTTAGGGTCTAGAATCTTATAAAACTAAATTACAACAAGCTGACCGTTAATTGCACCGGCTTCTTTAAGTGCTTCAAGAATCGCCATTAAATCGCCAGGGGCAGCGCCAACTTCATTAATAGCACGAACTAAATCATCAAGGCTGACACCTGGGTCAAATACAAAAGCACGTGAATCATCTTGATTAACGTCAATAATACTTTGTTGGGTAACCACTGTTTCCCCCTCTGCTAAAGGATTTGGCTGTGCCACATTTTGTTGCTCAGCAATGGTCACAGTAAGGCCACCATGTGTAATTGCCGCAGGTTGTAATTTTACATTTTTTCCAATAACTATAGTGCCGGTGCGTGAGTTAACAATTATTTTTGCCGAAGTATCCGCAGGCTTAAACTCTAAGTTTTCAAGAGTTGATAAATACGATACACGTTGCGAGGCATCACGAGGTGCAATAACGCGAATAGAAGCCGCATCGAGTGCTTGAGCGCTATTTGGGCCGATTAAATCATTTATGGTTTTCTCTAAACGTTTAGCAGTAGTAAAATCAGGGCGGTTTAAATTAAAGGTAATATAATCGTTTTGCATAAATGGGCTTTTAACAGCACGCTCAACGGTTGCACCATTTGGTACGCGTCCTACCGTTGGCGTATTAATCACAACGCGACTACCATCAAGGCCTTCAGCGCCTAAGCCACCTACAATTAAACTGCCTTGAGCGATGGCGTAAACATTACCATCAACCCCTTTTAGGAATGTTTGTAATAATGTACCACCGCGCAGGCTGCCTGCACTGCCAATTGATGACACGGTTATATCAATAGTCTGCCCTGGCTTTCTAAATGGAGGGAGTTCTGCATGAACAGCAACCGCTGCAACATTTTTAATTTTTGGCTTTAAACTCGCAGGTAGTGTAATACCAAAACTATTAAGCATGCCTTTAAAACTTTGCTCGGTAAAACGGCTTTGCTCTCCGGTGCCCGGTAAACCAACAACCAATCCATAGCCCACTAATTGGTTTGAGCGCACCCCTTCAACCATAGATACATCTTTAATTCGCTCAGCACTGGCAGTAAATTGCCAGCCTAGTAGCACCATAAAACAAAAAACTTTAAAACCATTCATGTTGAATGTCCTCTAAAAGGGAAACAATGAGCTACTAAAGAAACGCGTTAACCAACCCGGGCTTTGTGCCTCTTGAGTTTGACCCTTACCTGAATACTGAATACGCGCATTCGCAATACGATTAGACTCAACGGTATTATCAGCATTAACATCTTGTGGACGCACTAACCCCTCTAAGCGAATAAATTCTTCACCGGTATTTAGCGTTAGCCATTTTTCACCGCGAATCACCAAATTACCATTTGGTAATACTCGCATCACGTTAACCGAAATATCGCCAACTAGGCTGTTTGATTGATTTGATCTTGAGTCACCTTTAAACGACGCATCACTACCAACCCCAAATTGAATACTATCGCCACCAATATTAACCGGTAAACCACCTAAACCAATAACAGGATCGAGGCTAGCATCTGTTTGTTTATCTGTTTCTGTTTTAGCCGCTTTTGTGGCTTGGGTTGACTCTTGCAATTTAACCGTAATGATATCGCCTGTTCTAAGTGCTTTCTTATCGGCATATAAGTCATTCGATAATTGTGTACTGAATAAAGAGCCAGTTGCTACCACTGACTCCATATTAGGCTCTGGATACATAGGTGCATAGTAGGGATCGTCCTGCACTACTTCATTATTTTGTGTAGATACACAACCGCTTAACAGTAAAGTCCCTACTGCAAATAACATGATATTACGCATACAATCCCCCAAGACTATAATTGTTGATTGATGTAGCTCATCATTTCATCAACCGCTGAAATTACCTTTGAGTTCATTTCGTAAACTCGCTGAGTTTCAATCAAATTAACCAACTCTTCGGTCACATTTACATTTGATGTTTCAAGTGAACCTTGAATAATTGTACCTAAGCCCTCAACCCCCGGGTTACCTTGAACAGGTGCACCACTTACTGCAGTTTCGGTATAAAGGTTTTGCCCTATAGGCTCAAGGCCCGACGGATTGATAAAATCACTAATAGTAATTTGACCAATAACCACGTTTTCGGCTTGACCTTTAATGCGAACTGACACTTCACCATCTTGAGATACGGTGATTGACTGTGCATCATCAGGCACATTCATTTCAGGCTGAACAACATAACCAGCGCCCGAGGTTACAACACGCCCGTCGCCGTCGGTAGTAAACTGGCCATTACGCGAATAAGCAATATTGCCATCAGGCTGTAAAACTTCAAAAAAGCCAGGACCTGAAATCATCCAATCTAATGAATTTTCAGTGGTGAGCATATTACCTTGCGAAAAGTTTTTTTGGTTAGCCACCACCTTAGTACCCGCGCCCAACATTAAGCCTGACGGCATTTCGGTGTCTTGCGATGAGCGACCGCCTGGTTGATTAATATTTTGGTAGAGTAAGTCTTCAAAAATAGCGCGGCTTTTTTTGTAACCCACTGTACTGGCATTCGCTAAGTTATTTGATATAACCGATATATCTGTTTGTTGAGCGTCAAGCCCTGTTTTACTTATCCATAATGCTGGATTCATAATAATATCCTCACGTTATAGTTAAACGATGCGCATCAGCTGTTCTTGACGTTGATCAATCTCTTCAGCTGTTTTCATCAGTTTTACTTGTAATTCAAATTGGCGTTGATGACTGATCATATCGACCATTTCATGCACAGGATTTACATTCGATTTTTCTAATGTGCCACCTAATACTTGTACATTGGCTGATGTTTCAACTATTTGGCCTGGTTTAGCTCTAAATAAGCCATCGTTACCCTTCTCGAGTGTAGCGTTGTTTGCATCAACCACTTTTAGCCGATCAACTTCTTCTAAAAAGTTAGCCGGTGCACCTTGAGGGCGAACTTGAATAGTGCCATCTTTGCTAAATTCAATTTTTTCAATCGGTACAGGTAATATGACTGGCCCACCTTCGCCAATAACTTGACGACCGTCGCTGGTAGTCAACATTCCTTCAGCCGTTATATTTAACGAACCCACTTTTGTATAGGCTTCATTACCGGAGGCATCCTGAACACTCAGCCATGCATTATCACTCATAGCAATATCAAGGCTGCGACCTGTTTCGACAACACCGCCCGATGTCATGTTAGATCCTGGGCGCTCCTGCATAGCAAAAACACGAGTCGGCAAACCTTCACCGAAAGCCTGCATTGACCGTGCTTGCGAAAAATCAGATTTAAACCCAGTGGTATTCGCATTTGCCAAATTATTGGCTTTAAGAGCAAGCCCTTGCATGCTTTGTTTAGCGCCAGATGCCGCTATGTAGACCATTTTATCCATAACATCGACTCATTAAGAAATCTATGTATGAGTAAATGCAATATAAGTGCCAAATTAAATTTAAGTGTGAATAAGATTTTAGGAGAGGAATAAAAAAGGCTGCACTAAGCAGCCTTAGTAAATCAAAATATGATTATCTGATCTGAAGGATGTTCTGTTGAATAGTTGAGTTAACCTCAAGCGCACGAGAGTTTGCTTGGAAGTTACGCTGCGCACTAATCAAATCAACCAGCTCATTGGTTAAGTTTACGTTAGACTGCTCAAGAGCTGACGAATTAATGTTGCCTAGTGTGCCTGAACCTGGCTCACCCGCAATTGGTTCCCCCGAGGTCAAACTTTTTTTCCATGAAGTGTCACCTACTTGCTGCAAACCTTGTGAGTTTGAAAAGCGCACCATAGCTACTTGACCAAGGAAGGTTGAATCACCATTACTATAAGATGCAACTACTTTTCCATCGGTACCAATATCAATACCCGCTAAACGCCCTACTGTCGCACCATCTTGCTCAAGTGCTTTTACCTCAAAGCGGCTTGCATATTGGGTTGGTACTTTGTTAGCTGTACCAGCTTGATCTCGCCAATTGATCTCTATATCTGCAGGAAAACTAGCACCATTGGTTAGTATATTCGACAGCCCAGGAGTACCTCCTCCGCCAGCAACTACAGACAAAGGATTAAAAGTATTAGCTACATTAGCTGTTGTTGTGCCATTTACAGTTGTGGTCGAAGGTAAACCGCTCGAATCAAATTTAAACGTACTAATAGGCTCAAACGGAAGAGCTGGTGTTCCATCCTGTTCAACGCCATCACTACCAAAAGATTTGCCATCAAGCGTAGCATGCACATCCCATTGATTTTCATCACCAGGGACTGATGGATCGTTCTTCACAAAGAAAAACTGAAGCACGTGAGGTTCACCCAAAGAATCATAAACAGTTGTTGATGTTGATGAATTATATGTTGCGCTTTCAGTAGGATTAAAAGGAAGCGTTGGCGCGTCTGCACGGGAGTCTAAATTAAATGAGCTGTAAACACTAGAGGTCGCACGTGGAGAACCCGACGAGTCAGGTATTTGCAAAGCAGAAGAAGTACTCAAGCTCACAGAGGTAGTATCACCAGTTGCTTCGTCAACGGGGAACCCTTGTAAAAAATTACCTTTAGCATCGACAACAAAGTTATCTTTGTTCAGCTTAAATGCACCTGCTCGCGTGTAGGTAAAATCTTGGGCTCCCAAGTCTTGGCTCATAGCAAAGTAACCTTCACCGGTAATCGCTAAATCCAGTGAGTTATTAGTAAACTGTAATGAGCCTTGATGAAATTGCTGGGCAACCATGGTGGTTTGTACACCATCACCATTTTTAGTTTTACCTGCACTAAATACTGATGAAGCATATACATCAGCAAATTCAGCACGTGACTCTTTAAAGCCTGTGGTATTTACGTTGGCAATGTTATTGGCGGTAACATCCAAATCTTTTTGTGCGGCAGCAAGGCCTGTTAATGCAATATTGAAGCTCATAATTAACCTCTAACCTAAAAATATTTAGCCTGATGGCTAAAAAATACATAAAATCTATTACGCGATTTCTGCGACATCAGTCAGCCTAACCGCACCTTCTTTGGTATTAATAATAATGCCGCTTGAGCCATTAATATTAACACTCTCAATATTTTTGAATGAAGCAATTGGGAGGCTTGAAAATTCGCCATCCGTACTGCCTTCAGCTTTAACCTTGTATTCACCAGGAGGAAGCCGCTCACCCGCTTCATTTTTACCATCCCATGCAAAGCGCACTGCACCTGCAGGCTGAGTACCTAAATCAATGGTTTTAACTAACTGCCCTGATGCATCTTCAATACGAAGTGTTAAATTATCTACCGGCTTTTCAGCAACAATAGCTCCCTTAACCTCACCCGACTCATTTAGCTCAAGCGTGTCAGACTCCAGCAGTGCTTGCTTACCAACCAGTGTTGATGCTTGCAATGCCGAATTTGATGTCATCGATGCGGCTAAAGACTCAAAATTAGAGTTTAAATTTGAGATCCCTTCAGCCATAGTAAAGTTTGTCATTTGCGCAATCATCTGATCATTATCAGCTGGTTTGCTTGGATCTTGATATGACAATTGCTGTGTTAACAACGAAAAGAAATCTTCTTGGGTTAACGCATCACTTTCCTCTTTTTTTGGCACTTGCTTATCTTGCCAACGTAAAGAGTCCATGTAGGATGAAGAAGTGCTAATATCGTTACTCATGAGCTACCCTCAGTTACCGCTGACCTAGCAGCAGTGTTTTACTTAACATTTGCTTAGCTGCATCAGCAACTTGAACATTTGTCTGATAAGAGCGAGATGCAGAAATCATATTTGCCATCTCCTCAACAACATTCACGTTGGGTTTATAAATATAACCATTTTCATCCGCACTGGGATGGTTTGGGTTATATTCAATTTGTAGTGGTTTATCACTCTCAACCACTCCTAACACTTTCACACCAACGGCAGAGCCCTGTGGGTTGCTTGCTGACGCTGACGCTTTTGTTAGCTCCGCAGCAAATACAGGTTGTCGCGCTCGGTACGTCTCATTTTGTGAAGAGCTAATTGTATTGGCATTAGAGATATTACTTGCGGTGGTATTTAATCGCACGTTTTGTGCACTCATACCAGAACCAGCAATATCAAACACATTATATAAACTCATAATTAGGCTCCTTGACTACCGAGGGCTTTTTTCAGGCCTTTAAACTTACCATTAAGAAACTGGACACTGGCCTGATACTCCATAGCATTCTGTGTATACAAGTTTCGTTCCACCTGTATATCAACCGAGTTACCATCACCTGTATCTGTTTGATTTGGCGTACGAAATAATTCATTACCACCTACGCTTCGGGTACCACCGGCAATGTGTTTTTCATTGGTTCTTACCATGCTATTGCCGCTTAGTTGGTTAGACTTTGCCGTTTTTAATGCTGAGGCAAAGTCGATATCTTTTGCTTTATAGCCGGGCGTATCAGCATTTGCGATATTAGTAGCGAGCATTTCTGCTCTTTGCGAACGGATCAACATCGCATGCGGATGCACGCCTAATGCTTTATCAAAACTGATAGCCATAACTACCTCCAAAAAATTGACTTAGCATCAATAAAGCAATAAGTAAGCCAGCAATGAAAAGTAGTGATGATTAAAACAAAAAACGACGCAATGAGCGTCGTTTAAAGGAGGGTAATATATTAAGAATGTTA
>NZ_BADW01000053.1:0-260 GCF_000241165.1 Pseudoalteromonas sp. BSi20439 | reverse complement strand
ACACAAGCGTGTGGCTTAAAGTACTGTAATCCACATGCTTTACGCCATGCTTATGCAACACACCAACTTGAATCAGGTATGCCACTTCATCAACTGCAACATCAGCTTGGTCATAGTAATATTAAAACCACACAAAGTTACTTACATTGGTTACCAGAGTTAGGTCATGGCGGCATTGATTTACTTGCGAGCTGGGGAAATCAATGAGCGGCTTGCACCTCGCTGATATTTTAAACTCGAATCTTGAGAATTATCGCCAG
>NZ_BADW01000054.1:0-63161 GCF_000241165.1 Pseudoalteromonas sp. BSi20439 | reverse complement strand
GTGCGGTTTTACGCGTTCAAACTTTGCTTTTGCCATGACGGAACCTATCAGTTTTGTGTATCTAGATTACATATGAAAATAATCCACCATAGGTAGATTAAGTTAATTTTTTCAAATTTCAAATAGTTTTTTTCTGACAGATAAAGGAAGTGTTTAAGGAGATTCGATTGACTGGTGCTGATAGGCAGATTTGAACTGCCGACCTCACCCTTACCAAGGGTGCGCTCTACCAACTGAGCTATATCAGCATCATCAAATTGGAGCGGGCAGCGGGAATCGAACCCGCATCATCAGCTTGGAAGGCTGAGGTAATAGCCATTATACGATGCCCGCTTTAAGGAACCTGTTCTTAAACTACCTCTAACCGTCTAGAATAAAGTGGTGGAGGGAGCTGGATTCGAACCAGCGAAGGCTGAGCCGTCAGATTTACAGTCTGATCCCTTTGGCCGCTCGGGAACCCCTCCACGATAATTCTTTATACTAAGCACTTCCGGTAAAAGGAAAGTGGTGCCGACTAACCGAGTCGAACGGTTGACCTACTGATTACAAGTCAGTTGCTCTACCAGCTGAGCTAAGTCGGCACTGCTTTAGTACGGGGCGAGATTCTAGAGTAAGGTTTATTGGGATGCAACCAAAAAATTAAAAAAATGTGATTTTATTCTTCAAACGCTCACTATTCGCGCAAAAAGCGGTTTTTTTGTTGTTTTTAACTCTTTTTAGCCAACTCATACCAGTAATTTAAGCCTTTCATTACTAGCATTGGGTCGAAAATACTCTGTGGAAAATGCCCTTGTAATAGCTGACCATAACCACCAGCAAAAATTAAAAGGCAATTTTTTGTATTTAAATGCCGCTTTGCTTGCTCAATTGCGCCAATAGTTGCCACTAATGCACCATTTTTTAATCCATTAGGGGTGTTTTTGCCAAGCTCATTAGCAAATGGCGTATTTGCATCATCAAATACGCGCTGGGTATTTTGAGTAAGTGATCGGGTCATTAAATCAAGCCCTGGTAATATCCAACCACCTAAGTGCTGCCCATCATTATTAAGGACGTCTATAGTCGTTGCCGTGCCGGCATCAACAACAATTGTAGCCGTATTAGGGTAAAGCGTATAACCACTAATAAGTGCTAACCACCTATCTATGCCCAAATTACCGACTTGCTGATACGCACAATGCAACGTACCGAGTTCATGACTAACCGTAGCCTCAAAGCAATCAATATTATGTGTTTGCGCTTGCTCCAATAGCTGTTTGAGTAATTCACTACGACCCACACAAGCGTAAACAACAACCGTGATTTGCTGCCATGGGATATTATTAATATCGCACGGCTGTATTTGCTCGTTTTGCCACAATACGGCTTTGAGTGAGGTATTACCTACATCAATGAGTAATCTCATGCTTGCGCCTTTCTTAATGAAATCTCACCGCCATAATAACTTTTCACTTCACCGTCTTGGCGAATACGTACACCACCGTGCGCATCTATACCTTCACAAATGCCACACCAACTTCGATGTCCGGTATTAAGCTCTACCTGCTGACCAGCAAATGCATTTAATGCATTCCATTGTTGATACATAGTTTGTAAGCCATTCTCGCGATATTGCACTAAGCGCTGCTCTAAGCAATAAGTTAATGAAGCTACTAGTTGATTTTTATCTAGCTGCTGGGTGTGCTGACTTAAATCTGTCCATGCTTGGTCAATGTGCTGACTGGCACTTTCTGGCATATTTAAATTAATACCAACCCCTATCACTAACTGACAGGGTCCTTGTGGCTGCCCGTCTAACTCGACCAAGACACCTGCGAGTTTTTGTTTGTTTATATAAATGTCGTTTGGCCATTTAAGCTCTACTTCAATATCATAAAGTGCTTTTATCGCATCATACACAGCTAAACCAACAGCAATCGATACGCCCATAGCGGCTTGTAAGCCATCGTCTAAGCGCCAAAAATAACTGTAGTATAAGTTAGCACCAAAGGGTGATTGCCATACTCGGCCTCGACGCCCCCGCCCTGCTTGCTGCATTTCGGCTACAATCACGGTGCCCGATTCGAGCGCTGCTTTAGCTTGAATACGGCGCATTAACTCGCTGTTGGTTGAGTCAATCAGTGGTTGCACTTCAATATTCGCGGTATTTTGCCCTAACTCAGCATAAAGCTGTTGTATGATTTGCTGATTAAGTAACCCTACATGGTTATTTAAGCTATAGCCTTTACCTGTTACTTTAAATACATCTAAGCCCATAGCTTGTAAGCTTTGAATATGCTTACTTACCGCCGCGCGACTTATTCCTAATTCATTACCTAGTGCTTGCCCAGAGACAAACCCACCTTCATTCAGTGCATTTAAAATAGCCAGCTTGTTTCCATCTGGTGCCTTCATACTGATTGCTCCAAAGAGATATGGCATTCGTTGTGTTGATCAATTAACCGCACTTCGTGTTCTAAACTTATGTTGTAACGTGTTAAAACAATATCCTGAATGTGAGCAATCATATTAATTAAATCATCCCCTGTACTATTACCATGATTAACTAGTACCAGCGCTTGCTGTTGATGCACTTCTATACCTGCAATTTTATATCCCTTTAATCCCGCTTGCTCTATTAACCACCCTGCAGCCACTTTATGGTGACCGGCACTATGTGGGTAGTGAGGCACCTCAGGGTATTTAGCAATTAACTGCGCTAAGTCACTATTGGTGATAATAGGGTTCTTAAAAAGCTGCCCGCATTAGCCAGTTTATAAGGGTTTGGGAGTTTGCTATTACGCGTTTGTATCACTTGCGCGCACACTTGCTGTGGAGTTGGATTTTTTAATTGCTGCAGCGGTCCATAGCTGAGCACTGGTTGCCATTTTTTGGGCAACTTAAAATGCACTTGGGTGATCACTGCTTTATTTTTTAGCGCGTGTTTAAATACCGATTCACGATAAGCAAAATGACATTGTTGATTAGTTAAAGATTTAAAGCTGCCGCTATCAATAGCAAAATAATCAACAGCTTCTATAAACTGTGCTATTTCTACGCCATAGGCACCAATATTTTGCACTGGTGCAGCGCCGACAGTACCGGGTATGAGCGCTAGGTTTTCAAACCCTGCAATACCTTGCTCCAGCAAGTAGGTCACTAATTGATGCCAATTTTCACCGCCCGCCACACTAACTAAAAAGTCATCCGAGCGCTCAGTGATAGTAATGCCTTGGGTTGCCATTTTAATGACCGTGCCTGCATAGTCATTTAAAAAAATAGTATTACTGCCCTCACCCAACAAGCAAAAAGGGACTTTAAAGCACTGGCTTTTAAGCTGCGCTGAGTCGGTAATTTCAACGAAATTTTGGCATTGGCTACTTAATGCAAATGTATGTAGGGGTTGTAATGAGTGCGGCACAAAGCCCTCTGAAGGTAGCAATAATTAATCGCTCTAGTTTAACTCATCGTCGCAAATTGCGCATCTGCTTGTAAAAATTGTTCAACCCACTGCAGCAATCATGATATAAAACCTGCACTTTTTTATTTGTACTCAAGGTAATTATGAAAATCACACCTCTTTTTTTAAGCCTCGCTATGGCAGGTATGTGCTCGCAAGCAATGGCCAGCGCTATTGATCAAAATTCCTATGCCAACCTTGATGATGTTATCACCACACATTTAAACCTTGATTTAGACATCGACTTTGCCGACAAGCAATTAGAAGGTTTTGTTGAGCATACGCTGCAGTGGCAAAACGCCAGTAGCAAAAAGCTAGTACTTGATACCCGTGACCTTGATATTGATAAAGTCATGTATCAAACAGCAAATGGCAATTGGCACAAAGCTAGTTTTAACCTTGCTAACCGCGACGATGTTAAAGGCTCAAAACTAACGATTACTTTTAAAAACCAAGCTGAAAAAGTCCGTATTTACTACAACAGTCGCCCAGAAGCGTCGGGCTTACAGTGGTTAACGCCAGAGCAAACAGCCAGCAAAACGCACCCGTTTATGTATAGCCAATCGCAAGCGATTCATGCACGTAGTTGGATACCAGTGCAAGACACCCCAGCAATGCGCGTGACTTATTCTGCACGTATTCATACCCCTGAAGATATTCGTGCGGTAATGAGCGCCGATAATAAAGATGCCCTTTATAAAGATGGTGATTATCAGTTCACTATGCCGCAAGCAATTTCACCTTACTTAATTGCCATTGGTGCGGGTAACCTAGAATTTAAAGCGATGTCTAAGCAAACCGGTATTTTTGCAGAGCCGACTATTTTAGATGCCTCAGTTGCTGAGTTTGATGACACCCAAGCGATGATCGACAAAACCAATGCCATGTACGGCGACTATGCATGGGGTCGTTATGACTTACTTATGCTACCACCTAGCTTTCCGTTTGGCGGCATGGAAAACCCACGTTTATCATTTATCACCCCAACCGTTGTTGCCGGCGATAAAAGCTTAGTTAACCTGATTGCGCATGAGCTTGCACACTCTTGGTCTGGTAACTTAGTGACTAACGCCACATGGGAAGATTTATGGTTAAACGAAGGATTTACCTCTTACGTTGAAAACCGCATTATGGAAGAGGTATTTGGGCGTGACCGTGCTGTTATGGAACAAGCACTTGATGCAGCAGGCCTACGTGCGCAACTTAAAACCATTGATGCACCAGACACGCGCCTTAACTTAAAGCTTAATGGTCGCGACCCAGATGATGCGTTTAGCTCAGTGCCTTACACAAAAGGTCAGCTATTTTTAATCTACCTAGAAGAAAAATACGGCCGTGATAAGTTTGATGACTTTGTTAAAACCTACTTTAATGAGTTTGCATTTAAATCGCTAACCACCGCGCAATTTGTTACGTACATCAAAGCTAACTTAATTGAAAAGTACCCTGGTGTAGTGAGCATGGATAAAGTGAACGAGTGGATTTTTCAGCCTGGTTTACCAAGTGATGCACCTAATCCAACCTCAGACGCATTCGATAAAGTAGATACAGCTTCTACAGCATGGTTAAAAGGGGATACAACTGCCGCACAATTACCAACTGCAAATTGGACTGTGCATGAGTGGCTACACTTTTTAAACAACTTACCGCGCGATTTAAGCATTGAAAAAATGACTGAATTAGACGGCGAGTTTAACTTAACCCAATCAACCAACGCAGAACGTGCGTTTGCATGGTACATGCTAGCAGTAGGTAATGGTTACCAACCGATTTACCCTGCGCTTGATAAGCATTTATCGGGTATTGGTCGTCGTAAGCTTATCGTGCCGCTTTATAAAGCGCTTATTACCAATGGTAAAAAAGACTGGGCACAAAGCGTATACTTAAAAGCGCGTCCGGGTTATCACCCACTGGCACAAGGTACTATTGACGCATTATTTAAATAACAAATAGCGTTACCAATAAACTAAAAAGGGCCAATTTGGCCCTTTTTTAATGCTTAGTTATTTTGTTACTTTATCTAAAAAAGCCTGTCGTTCAGCGAGCGTTGCTTGTTGCCACCAAAAGTCGAGCATATGTGCAGCGCTTGGCATGCCTTTGCCATTAATTGGCGCAATCGGCTTAATGGGACGACTTGGTTTTTGTGGGCCAGCAGGTGTTTCTGAGGTTTGCTGATTAAACTGTGCGCTTTGTAGTTGTCGTTCAGCTATCACATTTAATGGCTCAGCTAAGGTACTACCTTTTGCTTTTAAGCTCACTTGTGGTGCCTCAGCAAATACCTTAGCTGCCACCGCATTTTCAGCACGATTAAATACTAAGGTGTAATCTTTACCTGCTTCAACGGTTACATTCACCCAAAAAGGCTCCGACTCAATCACTTCGTGATCGTCATAGCCTAAATCATATAAATCTGTGTATTTAAGCTTTAACTGATAAGTGCCCGGTGCTAATTCAACATCATCAACACGACTAAAAATCGAACTTTCAATGGTTCGTTCACCCACTTGTAAAGGAACAAACTCCTCAGGAAAGTGAATGTTTTCTGCCAAACTCGATGCACTCACCAAGAGCGCCGCTACACTGCTTAATAATATTGATTTACGCATAATTACTCCTTTAGTTGATTTCAGTTTGACACTGCTGGCAAAATTTGTCATTAGTGACATACATATTAATCGAACAAATTAGAGTCATCATTATGAGTCAAGAGACTATTTTTACTAAAATTATTAATCGTGAAATTCCTGCTGACATTATTTACGAAGACGACCACTCGCTTGCATTTAAAGATATTAATCCTCAAGCACCTTTTCATGCGTTGATCATTCCTAAACAAGCCATTGCCACGATTAACGATGTCACTGAGGAAAACTCACACCTTGTTGGTCATTTATATGTGGTAGCGGCTAAACTCGCCAAACAATTTAATTTTAGCGATGACGGCTACCGCGTGGTGATGAACTGCAATGAACACGGCGGACAAACCGTTTACCATATTCATTTACACATGCTGGCGGGTAAAGAAATGGGCTGGCCTCCGTATCAAAATACTAAAAAAGTTACTCTATAGTGACTCATTAAATCCTGTATCTTAAAAAATACATTAAAAATACGGCGTTTTTCTTATATACCAAAAAAACAATTACTTATTTGCAACATTTTATGTTTAAATAATCGGAAATCGCACCTTTTCTCCAGTGAAATTGTTATTGCCTAATACAAAAGGTGTGCAGGGATCGTGGTAAGATTAATTAGCCAGCTTTATAAAAGAGTAAAAAAACATGAGCAGTTCAGCCTTTTTGTTGTTAGACGAAGAACCAATTAACACTATTGGTATCAACGTTTTAGAGCCTTTGTTAAAAACACAGGGTCTTGACGTAACTACGGGTACAAATATTTTAGATGTTCCGGTAGGTACTCGCTTATTGTTCATTGAAACATCAAGTAAAGACGCATGGACTAAGCTAAAAGAGCAACTCGTTAATTTACGCATCAAATGCGATATTGTGTTGTTTAATTTAGATGAAAATCCAGAGCTTGCTAATCGTGCATTACTCAGTGGTATTCGCGGTGTATTTTACACCACCGATAATGCCGATGTACTCATGAAAGGGATTCGTTTATTACTTGAAGATCAGCTTTGGTATCGTCGTGATATTATGTGTAATGCGCTTAACCGCATGCTGCAATTTAATAAAGACGCATTACATAAGCTAACTGATGGTGATATTGAACCAATAAAACTCACTAAACGTGAAAAAGCAATTATCTCGTTAATGAGTAACGGTTCAAAAAATAAAGAAATTGCTGAAGAGTTAAGCATTAGCCCGCACACGGTTAAAACCCATTTATACAGCGCATTTAGAAAAACCAAATGTCGTAACCGTATTGAACTACTCTCTTGGGCACAACAAAATATTCCTGACGAAATTCGTTAAGGCTTATTTTAATAAATTCAATACAGGCACTTTAGGTGCCTGTTTTTATATCTTCTTTAAAAATCACTGTTGGGGTCTTAATGCTCGACTCATTTACGCTTTATTTTGCCAGTATCGCTGTTATGACAGTGATGACGTTACTAAATTTTTTAACCTGGCGTACCAATAAGCATGTTCCCGGCACATTACTTTATATCTCCTACCCTTTACTACTATTAGCCGCCATTGTGGGCTTTGCGCTCATAGGTAAAATTCCTGATCAACTTGCCATTACCTTTGCTAATAGCATGATGTTTTTAGCGTCAATTGTGCACTGCTTATCGCTGAGTCAATTTTTAAACTATCGTGGTCGGGGCTTTAAATTTGTTTGCCTATTTACCGCACTTAGTGCTTTATTGCTTATTAATTTCACTTTTTTTCAGCCATCCATGCGCTCACGGGTTTATATTTCTGACCTGCAGCATATTGTAGAAGCCGCTTTTTTATTATTTATTTTTATAAAATATGCGCGAAAACCTTATCCTAACGCCAGCATTGTTTACATTATTATTTTAACCCTGGTTGCAGCGAGTTTTATCACTCGAACTATCTTTATGGATCGCGTTGCACAACAAGATGCCATATTAAACCCATGGTTTAACTCACTATTATTTTTAAACAGTGTGATTGCCCCTATGTTTTATGCTGCTGGCATGGCGCTATTGTGCAATGAGCGCAGGGAATTACGACTTAATAAACTCACCGAAAAAGCACACAAGGACTTAGAGATTCGCGGGCTCTTTTTATCCACTATAAGCCATGAAATACGCACCCCATTAAACGGCATTTTAGGCAGCGCACAACTGGTGTTAAACCAAACTAGCGACAGCCGCAATAAAGCTTATTGCGAAGCCATTATTAACTCAGCAGAGTCACTCAACTTACTCGTAGATAAAGTGCTGGAATACGCAAGCTTAGATCAGCATGACGAAGCCTTGTACGAAGAGGATATAGAGTTCAAAACTTGGCTACAAAACTTATGCCTGCTGTTAAGCCCTTTGGCCGAACAAAAACAGCTTAAATTTGAGCTTGCCTGTAACATCCCCGATAAAGCCTGTTATTACTGCGATCAACAAAAGCTCAGACAAATCATTATTAATCTTGTGGGTAATGCAATTAAATTTACCGACACCGGTACAGTAAAAGTGCAAATAGATTTAATTAATGAAACTCAGCTCGATCATACTCTTAAAGTAAGTGTACTCGATTCAGGCCCAGGTATTGAAAAAGATGAAATTGACTATTTAACTGAGCCCTACATTCAAAGCAGTGCCGGTAAGGAAAAAGGCGGAACAGGGCTTGGGCTAGCTATAACCAGTCGCTTACTCGATAAAATTAATAGCCAGCTAGAAATTACCAGTGAGCTGGGAGTGGGTAGCGTATTTAGCTTTAACATGACGCTAGCCATAGGTGAACTTAGCCTTGTAGAGCAGCGCCATCAAAGTAAGGATTATTTAACCGGACTTGATGTGTTACTTGTTGAAGATTTAGATTTAAACCAAAAAATAGCTGTTGAATTTATGGCTGACGACGAGCATAAAATTAAGCTCGCTAAAGATGGCAAAAGTGCGATTGAGTTGATGAAAAAATATCACTTTGATGTGGTGTTACTTGATATGAACTTACCCGACTTAACAGGGCAGCAAGTGCTAAAAACACTCAAACGAGTGGAGCATAAAAATCAGCGAACTCCAGTGCTGGCCTTTACCGCCAGTTTAAGTCCTGATGAAATAAAAGAATACTTAGCACTGGGTATTAAAGACATTGTTGGCAAGCCATTAAAGCAAGAAAAACTACGCCAAGCATTGAGTGATTCACAGTCAACACAAACAGCTAACATTGCTGTAGAGCTGGTTGATACGTTATACGATGAAACAGCCACAGAAACCCTGACAAGCTCTTTTAGTATTGATGAAGTATCTTCTATTTATAATGAGTTTATCCTCTCTGCGCGTAACAAACTGAGCCGCTGCCAAACCTTATTAGAGCAAGACCCAGAGCAATGTATAAAGCTCTTACATCGCCAAGCCAGCACCGCAATGCAACTTGGCTTTAATAGCTATGGACTGGCTCTTAAAAAAATTGAGCGACGCTTACTAGATAAAAAACCATTAAATAACTCGTTAAATGAAGCCAGCACACTGTGGCAACACAGTTTAGAAGCATATTTAAAGTATGTACGCCAAGGGCTAGGGTAATACGGTTACGGGCTTCGGGCTACCAAGTTTTACGACCGTAACAAATGATCAAGCATATTCACTATTTATACTGTTATTTTCTACCGTATATATCGTCAAATCGCTCTATGTCACTTTCATCCAATATGGCACCCGTTTGTACTTCAATAACAATTAACGGCTCGGGCTGATTATTAGCTAAGCTGTGCAGTTGTTTTGCACCAATATAACAAGATTGGTCGTGAGTCAGCGTCAAGCTTTGCTGGTCAATACATATATCTGCAGTACCTGAGACAACCACCCAATGCTCGGCACGGTGCTGATGACGCTGGGTTGAGAGCCTAGCCCCACTTTTTACGGTAATTTTTTTAACCTTAAAGCCGATACTTTCTACTAGCGTACGATAATTTCCCCAAGGGCGGTAAACCACCTGATGATGCGCCAGTTTGTCATTTTGCGTAATTGCCAATTGCTTAAGTATTAAAGGCAAGCCTTCAAGCGAATCTTGCTTTGCAACCAAGGTAGCATCATGAGTATGAACAATCGCTAAATCGCTCACACCTAAAGTAGCAATTGTGTGTCCATCTTCACTAATAACTAGGTTATTAATACTGTTTTGTGCAATATGTTGCTGATTTTGACTATTGCCCTGCGAATCCTTTTTACTCAGCGCAGCCAGTGCAGAAAAACTGCCCACATCGCTCCACTTTAACGCCACTGGCATTACCACTACATTATTGCTTCGCTCTAAAATAGCGTAGTCAATTGAGTCACTTGGGCAAGATTCAAGTGCATGGGCATTCGCTCTGGTAAACGCTAAGTCTTGTTTAAAATCAGTAGCACTGGCAACACTTTTAGCAATTTTTGGGGCAAAGCGCTCAAGCTCTTGCAGATAAGCAGCGGGAGTAAATAAAAACATACCACTGTTCCAACTATAACCGCCCTCAGCTAAATAAGTTAATGCCGTTGCTAAATCAGGTTTTTCTTTAAACTGGTCAACTTCAAAGCAACAGGTATCTTTAATGGCTGCGCCCTGTTTTATATAACCATAACCTGTGTGTGGCTCTGTTGGTGTGATTGAAAATGTAACTAATTTACCTTGCTCAGCAAGTTTAATCGCATCAGATAACTGAGCCGTTAACGCGGTAAAATCTGCAATATGATGATCGGCAGGCATCACCAACAAAGGGCCCGTAATATTATTTTTTAAAGCATGGTGCGCGGCAAGGGCGATGGCTGGTGCGGTATTTTTGCCTTCTGGCTCAAGTACTATGGCATAGGGTTTTGCAAATGCTGCCTGCTCTGCTGCAATAAATCGATGCTGTTCATTACAGACCAAAATAGCGGGATTAAAGCCATCAGTTGCAACCCGTGATAATGTGCTTTGTAATAACGACTGCTGGTTATTATCATCAAGCAAAGATAAAAACTGCTTTGGCATTGCTTGGCGCGATAGCGGCCAAAGCCGTGTACCAATGCCGCCAGCTAAAATTACAGGTGTAATAAGGGTTGTATTCATAAAGCCGCCAATAAAAATATCAGCGGTTATTTTAGCACTTTATCGGCTGGGCGCTAATTTATACCAATGCAAAAGCATCGGCATCTAAATGTGCCGGAAATTTAGCTCTAAACTCATCAAGCGGCGCTTTATTTAACGTGATTGTTAATAATGCTTGCTGGTCATCATGCGCTTTAATCAGTGGCTCACCTTTAAAGTCATACACTGCGGTTCCACCACTATGGTCAATACCATTGCCATCTTCGCCAACCCGATTTACGCCAACCACGTAGCACAGGTTTTCCATTGCTCGCGCCATTAATAAGGTATCCCACACATTACGCCTTGCAGCTGGCCAGTTAGCAATATTTATCATCACGTCGTAGTCATTGTTATTGCGCTGAAACACCGGAAAGCGTAAATCGTAGCAAACTTGCGGTAAAATTTTAAACCCATTGAGCTCAAACACTTCACGGGTTTGTCCTGCTACTACAAATTCGCCCTCGTTACCCAAACAAAATAAGTGGCGCTTATCGTAATAACCTACCTCACCACTTGGTTTTACCCAATAAAACCGATTAGCCTTTTTGTCCCCTTGAGTTACCAATACCGAGCCCGCACAAACCGCATTATGTTGTTTAGCTTGTGTTTTAAGCCAACTCAGTACTGAGCCATTTTCAGCCTCACCACAATCAAGGTTAACCGCAAATCCAGTGGCAAAGGTTTCGGGCAATACAATTAAATCTGGTTTATTGGTGATGTTGGCAAGTTGTTGTTCAAACATAACTAAATTGGCTTTTTTATCGAGCCAATGCAATGAGCTTTGTAATAATGCTAAAGTTAAAGTTGACATAAAATCTGCGCCGCCTCCATTAGGGTTTGATCGTTTTTAGCAAAACATAAACGAATAACTTTATCGTTATTTGGCTGTTGATAAAATACACTTAGCGGAATGGCTGCCACCCCAGCTTGCTCTACCAACCACTGACAAAATTCTACGTCATTTAAATCGGATACATCACTGTAATCAAGCAGTAAAAAGTAGGTACCCTCACTTGGTAAAATACTAAAGCGACTATTTTGTAGAGCATTACTAAGCACATCGCGCTTATGTTGATAAAAATCACTTAGCTGGTCAATATGGTCAGCGTGTTGCTCTAACATATCTGCTAATGCATGCTGCGCAGGCGTAAAACTTGAAAAAGTAACATACTGATGAATTTTTCGAAATTCTTCGCTTAAATCAGTGGGTGCGATACAGTAACCCATCTTCCAACCGGTGCTATGAAAGGTTTTACCAAAACTTGAAATAACAAAGCTTTTTGCCAGTAGTGCCTCGTCACCGAGTGCGCTTAAATGTGGTTGTTGATCAAACGTTATATGCTCATAAACCTCATCGCTGATTACATATAAATTGTGAGCACTCACTAGTTTTTTTAGTTCGTTGATATCTTGCTGTTTTAACACTTTGCCACTGGGGTTATGCGGCGTGTTAATAATAATTGCGCGAGTATTTGCTGTAATTGCTTGATTTACTGTTTGCCAGTTTATAGCGTAATCTGGCGCGGCTAGCGCAACGTGCACTGACTTGCCGCCAGCCAGTTCAATGGCTGGTTGATATGAGTCGTAAGCAGGATCAAATACAATAACGTCATCACCCTCGCGCACAATAGTTTGAATAGCCACAAATAATGCTTCGGTTGCCCCTGAGGTTACAGTTACTTGGCTTGTGCCATCAATTTGCGCTTTGTATTTTCGCTGAACTAATGCTGCAATTTGCTGCTGCAGTTTAGGTACACCGCTGGAAGGCGAGTATTGATTAGCTCCTTGCGTTACATACTGGCTTAACTGCGCTTTTAAATACTCAGGGGTATCAAATTCAGGAAAACCTTGCGAAAGATTAATTGCCGAAAACTTATTAGCCAAGCCACTCATTTGGCTAAATATACTAATACCTAAATTGGGGAGTTTACTGTCAAACACGAAGTCTCCTGATGATGGTTTTGTGTACAGAGCAATGCTATGATTAAAACGGAAGTTTAGCCGTCTAAACTGTACTTTAATTGTTATTTGTGAGGAAAATATGCAAGACAACCATACCGCTATTTCAAACCTTATAGAAGTCGCAAAATGGATTAGCCAACAAGGTTGGGTTCCTGCCTCGGGTGGAAATTTATCAGCTCGCACCCAAAATGGCTTTGTTATAACGACTAATGGCTGCGATAAGGCCCAACTTACCCATGAGCATTTTTTACAGTTAGACCACCAAAACTTAAATCCTCCTCAGGCGTTATCAAGCGAAGCGAAATTACATTTAAGTTTGTATCAGTTAATTCCTGAGGCGCAATGTGTATTGCATACTCAATCTGTTGCAGCAACGGTGCTTTCACAAGTAACGCAAGCTCATCAGCTTGATTTAAGCGGTTACGAAATGCAAAAAGCGCTCAGTGGCTTTACCTCACATTTAGAAACCTTAAGCATTCCTATTTTTGATAACGACCAAGATATTGATCGTTTAAGCTTATTAGTCAGCGATCACCATTTGCACTCACCGATTAAATTTGGTGTATTAATTCGCGGTCATGGCTTATATGCAGTTGGCAAAAATATTGCTGAAGTGCGTCGCCACCTAGAAGCACTAGAGTTTTTGTTTAGCTGCGAATTAGAGCGATTAAAAATCACGGGCATTCAAGCGAGCAATACACTTCATCATCGATAACTAACAAGCAAGTATTTAATGATAATGCTCGTACATTTTATCTAGCGGCTCAGAAAGGCCGCTCTCTTGCACTATACGTACATGTTTGCGTTTTAATTCGCGAGCACTGGTAACGCCACAAGAATGTGCAATAAGCCCTGCACCGTAATGAATGTATTTATTATAATTTGCGACCCGCTGCGCTTTATCTTCAACATTTAAACCACGTTGCAAACGTTCATTATGCGTAGTAATTCCAGTTGGGCAGGTATCTTTATTACATTGCATCGCCTGAATGCAGCCTAGTGCAAACATATGCCCTCGCGCAGAAACCACAAAGTCGGCTCCTAGTGCTAATGCCCATGCGACTTTGGAAGGCACAATTAATTTACCCGAAACAATAATTTTAACTCGCTCTCTAAGACCATGCTTCTTTAATAGCTGTATAACTAGAGGGAGGCTTTCTTTAAGTGGTAACCCTACAGAATCTAATAAAGACTGTGGTGCTGCGCCTGTGCCCCCATCAGCACTATCAATAGTTATAAAGTCGGGTGCAGACTCAATGCCACGATGATTTATCTCAGCAAATAAGCTTTCTAGCCAAGTATGTTCACCAATAACCGCTTTAAAGCCTGTTGGTTTACCCGTTGCAGTTCTGATGGTGGTAAGCATGTCTAGAATATCGTTTGGATTTTTTATTTCTGGGTGCCCATTCGGGCTAATTGAATCCTGCCCTTCGGGTATACCTCTTATTTTGGCAATTTCAGCATTCACTTTTCGCCCAGGTAACATGCCGCCTTTGCCTGGCTTGGCACCTTGGCTCATTTTCAGTTCAAACATTTTAACCGTTGGGTGTGCAGCAACGGCTTTTAGCTTTTCTGTACTTAAATTTCCCTGCTCGTCGCGTACACCGTATTTTGCGGTGCCAATTTGAAATACAATATCGGCGCCTCCTTCTAAGTGATACGGACTAAGCCCGCCTTCACCCGTGTTCATCCAACATCCTGCTAATTTTGCCCCCTTGGATAGTGCACGTACAGCCGGGCTGGATAGCGCACCAAAGCTCATGCCCGATATATTAAATAACGAATTTGTGGTGTAAGGAAATTTACAATAAGGGCCAAGCGTTACGTTGCTCGGCGCTAAGGCTTCTTCATCTAAGGTGGGAAATGCACAGTTCATAAACATAACTGTGCCTGTGGCCTCTAAACTTTGAGTTGAGCCAAAAGCGGCCGTATGATCAACATCTTTCGCCGCGCGGTAGACCCAACTACGCTCGGCGCGATTAAAGGGCATTTCTTCACGGTCTAGGGCAAAAAAATACTGCCTAAAAAACTCACCTTGACGCTCAAAGAAATAACGAAAACGTCCAATTACGGGATAGTTACGCCTAATAGCATGCTTTGTTTGCGTAACATCTCGAATATAAAAAATAGCAATTAATATAACCAGCAATCCCAATGCAACAATAAATAGGCTGGCAAACACATCGATACTGAACATTATAAATTGGCTCATAGCTTATCCTTAAATGCTAAAAAAAGCGTGATGCCATCAAATAACACCACACTTTTATAGTTTCAAAATAATGCGCTTTTAGCTATCTGTTTTTGCTAACTCCGTTTGTATATACAAGCGTATTTGCTGCTCAAGCACCGACAAAGGTACCGAACCGTGACGCAAAATTTGATGATGGAACTCACGAATATCAAACTGCTGACCTAATGCTTGCTCAGCCTCTGCGCGCAAGCGTTTAATTGTTAACTCACCAATTTTGTAAGACAGCGCTTGAGCTGGCCACGAAATATAACGGTCGGTTTCTGTTTTTACATTGTGTAATGAAAGCGCTGTATTATCGGCCATAAAGTTCATCGCACGTTCTCGGCTCCAGCCATACATGTGCATTCCCGTATCAACCACTAAACGTGCAGCACGCCACATTTCGTAGGTTAAACGACCAAAGTTACTGTACGGGTCTTGATAAAAGCCCGCCTCAACCCCTAAGTACTCTGAATACAACCCCCAGCCCTCACCAAACGCTGATAAATAGGCATCTCGGCGATAGCTAGGTAGGCTTTCAAGTTCTGCATTGAGTGATATTTGTAAATGATGGCCCGGGACAGCTTCGTGCAGTGTTAATGCCTCTAAAGCATAGAGTGGTCGTTTATCTAAAGCGTAAGTATTCACCCAATAAAAACCGGCTTGATCGTCACGGCTCGAACCTGAATAGCGCCCAGTAGTATACTTAGGGGCAATATTGGCAGGCACCGGCGCTACGCCATAAGGTTTACGTGGTAAGGTATGAAATAATTTAGGTAACTGTGCATCCATTTTTTTGGCAATGTACGCGGCCTCTTTTAACAATTGCTCAGGCGTTGTGGCGTAAAATTGCGGATCGGTACGTAAAAAGTGGATAAATTCTGCAAACGTGCCTTTAAAGCCCACCTCTTTAATGACCGCTTCCATCTCACTGCGAATACGTGCCACCTCCGCTAAACCCAGCTCATGGATTTCTTTTGGGGTCATTTGTGTCGTGGTGTAATACTTAGCACGATTTGCATAAAAGGCTTCGCCATTGGGAGTAGACGAAATGCCAATATCGCTGCGTGCGCCTGGTAAATATTCGGTATTAAAAAAAGTTAAGTAACCTTTATAGGCATTAATAACTTGGCCACTAATAATGGCTTTAGCTTGTTGTTGTAACGCTGCAAATTCACTATCACTTAAGCCAGCGGTATTGTTTAAAAATGGCTTATAAAATTCAGATTGTTTTACATCATCAACAATGTAGGCAGTAATAGAATCTTGATAGCCAATTAATACCGCTTTGGGTTGAGTTAAACCAACTTCTAACCCTTTACGCATCCAGCCTATATTTTGTTCAAAAAAGCGCGGCACTTGCTGTAATCGCTTTAGGTAGTTTTGATAATCTTGTGCAGTTTTATAATCCGAGCTATTAACAATAAACGATAGGCTTGAATGAAAGCCATACTCTGACGTTAAAGGCATGTAGTGTGCGTTAAATACATATTCATCAACACTATTTTGCACTTGCGCTCGAATAATACTGTAATTAATTTGATTCTCGTCACTCAGCTTGCTCATATCTATTGCATCTAAATCAGCCAATAACTGGGTGTTTTTTTGATACTGCTGCGCTAGAAAGTCAGCCGATAAGTTAGGTAATAAATAGCCATCAACTCCCTCAGGATTACTATATGGGCTTACATTTTGGCGGTGTTGTACAATATTTTCAGCGGTTTGCGTAAATTGCTGATCGGCATTAATTGTAGTGAGCTGACACGCGCTTAATGAGCACATTAAGGTGACACTTAATAAGGAAAGGCGCATTTTTTTTGAAAGAGATAAATTCATAGTTATTGAGCTTAATGACGTTACAGATGTGGTAAACCTATCTTAGGCTGAATAAATAGCAAATAGATATACGACCAACTGCGAAAAATATACGCCAGCAGTCATTTTATTAACTTGAGTTAATACTTAACAATTAGAGTAATTGCTCAAAAAAACAACGGTTATTGAAATTATAGCGTCATTTTAGCCAACTACGACTCATTTTACTTTTAAATAACGGATATAATGATTATTGTATCTGTGCTTGGAAGCAAATTGCCTCATTGGACGAGTTTTATAAATCAGCATTTATGCGTATTTGGTTGGTATTTGCAAATGATGTTCCATGACTCCATGGCTATAGCACAAGAAAAAATGACAAAAGTATGTATGTTTTTAGAACATCATGTTTTGCCTCCTACCCCCTTAAATTTTCAAGTTGTGTATACATACATTAGTAAAATCCATTTTGCGCTTAATAATGCTATTGATGATGCTATAGATGCCCATCAAAATATTGATGAGCTATTTATTGAGCAACTCTATTTTGAATATTTAAATCAAGGTCATAAAACCGAAGTAGCAATGATTGAAAACGTCAATGGTGTGATCAATTCACTGTCTCAAAATGCACAGCAAACCGAAAAAAAACTTAACGATTTTGCAGGTCATGTTAATGACTGCTTGCATTCTTTAGATGAAAATAATATTGCTAACAGCCGCATCGCCTTAGAAAGGCTTAATGAGCAAACGCAGTTACTGCTCTCGCAACAAGCACAATTTAAACAAGAACTAAGTCAGGCAAAAAAGTTACACGAAGCAACTAAAAAACAACTCAATACCTTGCGCAAACAACATGTGATTGACCCACAAACAGGCTTATACAAACGCCATTATTTAACTAAACAAACACAGTTATGGTTAAAACAAGACAAATCAATCTCAGCAATTGCCATTCAAATTGATAATTTAGAGCATTTTATTGATAATTTTGGCGATGCAATTGGCGAAGTGATTTTAAATAAAGTAGCTAAGCAAGTGCAGAAGTATGTTTCGCAAAGTGGCTTAGCTGGGCGCTCTGCAAAAGACCAATTTATCGTTCTACTTGCTAACATTGAGCCAGAAACAGCTAAGCTGATTGCACAAAAGGTAATAGCTGGGGTTGAAAAGCTACGTTTTATCAGTTCAAAAAGCGATTTAAAACTACCTCCAATTTCTCTCTCTCTAGGGATTACAGAGCAACAACAAGGCGACTTTAACCAGCTGGTTAAAAGTGCCTCAAACGCGGCGTTTAAATCACGCGCATCTCAATAGCTCAGTACACTGTTTACACAATAAATTAGCTGATAAATCATATTCAAATTGCACCCTTGGTGCACAATCAAGTACACTAGTCTTTATTACCACGATAGAGATTAATCATGAACGAGAACCCTGAAAAGACCACGCATTTTGGCTATAAAACTGTTGCCGAAACCGAAAAAGCTTCTATGGTTGCTGATGTATTTCATTCTGTTGCGACAAAGTACGATGTTATGAATGATCTCATGTCTTTTGGTATTCATCGTTTATGGAAACGCCAAACAATTGCTAGTTCAGGCATTCGTAAAGGTCATCATGTATTAGACTTAGCCGGTGGTACTGGCGATTTAACCGCAAAGTTTAGCCAACTTGTTGGCGATACAGGTCAGGTTGTTCTAGGTGATATAAACTCTTCAATGCTAAAGGTAGGCCGTGAAAAACTGCATAACTTAGGCCTTGTCGGTAACATTGATTACGTGCAAATGAATGCTGAAGCGTTGCCATTTCCTGATAATAGTTTTGATTTAATTACGATTGCCTTTGGTCTGCGTAATGTAACCGACCAAAACAAAGCGCTGCGCTCTATGTACCGTATTTTAAAGCCAGGTGGTCGTTTACTGATTCTTGAGTTTTCAAAACCAGAGCAAGAGCTTCTTAGCAAGGCGTATGATTTTTACTCTTTCAACATCTTACCTACTATGGGCAAACTGGTAGCTAACGACAGTGAATCGTACCAATACTTAGCTGAGTCAATTCGTATGCACCCAGATCAAGAAACACTTAAAGGAATGATGGTCGAAGCAGGGTTTGAGCAAGCGACTTATCAAAACCTAACCGGTGGTATTGTTGCCCTTCATCGTGGATTTAAATACTAAGGTTAGTAATTTATGGCGCTTGAAGAACACAATAAAGAACAATCAGCGGCAGGCAGTTTTTTTATGCTACCAAGCTTTGTACTTTCGCTGATTGAGCAAGTATTAAATCAAGCGCTTAAACTCGACCCGAGCATACTCGATAAACTAAAAACGGTAGAACATCAGCGCTTATTAGTTGAGGTTAGAGACTGGCAACAAAAAATAGCCATTACCTATGCCAATCAGCAGCTACATCTTTACACAGCAGTAGACGTTGCAAGCGCTGACTGTATGATCAGTGCCAATATTAATACCTTGCTTACACTTAAAAATCCAGCCATGCTTACTCAGCTTATTCGCCAAGACAAGCTTGATTTACAAGGTGATTTAAACATAGCTCAAAGCTATAGTTCAGCTTTTTCAAGTGTAGATATTGATTGGCCAGAGCAACTAGCAAAGCATATAGGCGACGCGCCTGCACAACAGCTTTATTTGTACTTGAAATCATTTAAGCAGCAAGGTAAAAAAGCAAAATCGCAGCTCGACAGCACTTTTATTAGTGTGTGCCAAGACGAACTGGCAATCACCATTCACCCATTAGAGCTTGAGCAATTTAAACAACAAAATAGAGCACTAAAAGGCCAAGTTGCCGCCATTGAGCAACGTATTAATGCCCTAATTAAAGCCCTTTAACGCACTAAGGATTTTTTGTGTCAACTGCCCGACTGTATTACATAACTAAAACTCTGCTTAGCTACGGACTTGATGAGCTTGTACCTAAACATAAAGTACCTTGGTTTGCTAAAATCGCTCGTGGCAGCTTGTTTTGGTTACGCAATCAACACAAAGATAAACCCCCTGGCTTAAGACTTCGCTTAGCACTGCAACAACTTGGCCCTGTGTGGATAAAGTTTGGCCAAATGCTCTCAACTCGACGCGACTTACTGCCTCATGACATCGCCTTAGAATTAGCCTTTTTACAAGATCAGGTAGAGCCGTTTGAAGGTGAGCTGGCACAGGAAATCATCGAAAAAGCATTAGAAATAGATAATATTAGCGAGTTATTTAGCGAATTCTCACAAACACCTCTGGCATCGGCATCAATTGCTCAAGTGCATACGGCCACCCTTATTGACGCGCAGGGCGATTCGCAAGATGTCGTTATTAAAGTTATTCGTCCTAATATTGAACAGCAAATAAATGCCGACTTAGCCTTAATGGAAAAATTAGCTAAGGTGATTGGTAAGTTAATTAACGAAGCAAGACGCTTACGCCCTGTAGAAGTGGTTAAAGAGTATAAAAAAACATTGCTCGATGAACTCGACTTAATGCGTGAGGGTGCTAATGGCATTCAATTAAAGCGTAACTTTGAAGGCTCAGAATCACTTTATATCCCTACTGTATACAGCGACTATAGCCGCAGTAATGTACTGGTTATGGAGCGTATTTACGGTATCCCAGTGTCAGATACTGAGGCACTGATGGCACAAAACACTAATATGAAGTTATTAGCAGAGCGCGGAGTAGAAGTGTTTTTTACTCAAGTATTTCGCGACAGTTTTTTTCATGCTGACATGCATCCAGGTAATATTTTTGTCTCCCGCGAACACCCGCACAACCCTAAATACATAGGTATTGATTGCGGTATAGTCGGCACACTTAACAAAGAAGATAAACGCTACCTAGCAGAAAACTTTATTGCCTTTTTTAACCGCGACTACCGCCAAGTAGCACAGCTTCACGTAGATTCAGGCTGGGTGCCACCCGATACCAGCATTGAAGAATTTGAGTTTGCTATACGCACCGTGTGCGAACCTATTTTTAATAAGCCACTGGCTGAAATATCATTTGGCCATGTGCTAGTTAACTTATTTAATACCGCACGTCGTTTTAATATGCAGGTTCAACCGCAACTCGTCTTATTACAAAAAACCTTGCTGTATGTTGAAGGCCTTGGCCGCCAGTTATACCCTCAACTAGATTTATGGAAAACAGCAAAACCATTTTTAGAAGACTGGGTTAAACAACAAGTAGGCCCGCTGTCTGTGCTAAAGCAAATGTATGCAAACTTACCGTTTTGGGCAGAAAAAATGCCTGAGCTACCCGATTTAATTTATCAAAATTTAAAGCGAGCACCACACGCTTATGCCCCTGCTACTAAGGTTTCACATAAGCCTTTGGTTTTAGGACTGTTTAGCAGTGCTGCGATGATTGTCTCTGCTTTATTTTATTTACAACACAACTTAATGGCTGCAGGCGCTGTCTTAAGCTGTGCTGTTATTGGTTTTATAGCGGCTTGGCGCCGCGCATAAACTAAGTGCTATTTACCGCTTTGGGCGTATAATCAGCACTTAATCTTACTATTTTATGGCTTAAAAGCAGGAGAGAACCATGGGGTTTGGTGGTATTAGTATTTGGCAATTATTAATTGTACTTGCAATCATCGTACTTTTATTTGGTACAAAAAAACTACGCGGTATGGGTGGTGATTTAGGCGGCGCAGTTAAAGGCTTTAAAAAAGCAATGTCTGATGAACAAAACGCTGAAAAACAAACCAGCGAGAATAAAGCTGAACAAATTCAAAATTCAGCAGAGTCAAAACCTGCCGATGTAAACACAACTGACAAAACCAAAGACAACGACAAGGCTTAACCAACATGGGAATGTGGGAGCTTGTTGTGGTATTTATTGTCGGCTTGGTAGTACTTGGACCAGAGCGCTTACCTGTTGCTATAAGAACAGTAAGCCGTTGGGTTAAAACTGCCAAAGCAATGGCTAACTCAGTAAAAGCTGAGGTGAGTGAAGAGCTGCGTGTTCACGAATTACATGAGAACCTTAAAAAAGCAGAGCAACAAGGCTTAAAAGATTTAAGCCCTGACCTACAAAACTCTGTGTCTGAGCTGCAACAAGCAGCGCAATCAGTTACTCACAGCTATAAAAAAGCCAAAGCCAAGCTACTAATAATCAACAAACAGATGACTCAAAGTGAATATAGCACTCTCTTTTCATACATTTAATACAGGGTATAAAGAACAATGACTGAAGAAGTAAAGTCAGGGTTCGTTGCTCATTTAATTGAATTACGTGACCGATTGATTAAATCGCTATTGAGTATTTTAGTGATTTTTATTGGCTTGGTTTACTTTGCAAACGATATTTATACGTTTGTAGCTGCTCCTTTAGTCGCTCATTTACCCAGCACCGCTACTATGATAGCAACGGATGTCACCGCGCCATTTTTCGCTCCCTTTAAACTTACTTTGTTTGTTGCTTTATTTGCTGCTATTCCTTGGATTTTACATCAAATTTGGGGATTTATAGCCCCCGGTTTATATCAGCACGAAAAGAAAATGCTGATGCCAATATTAGCTTCTAGCATCATCTTATTTTATAGTGGCATAGCTTTTTGTTACTTTGTGGTGCTACCCATTATCTTAGGGTTTTTCACCAGTGTAGGTCCTCAAATGATGACCCTTGCACCGGATATAAGTAGTTACTTAGGCTTTGTACTTAAGCTATTTTTTGCATTTGGTATCGCATTTGAAATCCCTGTGGCAATTATGTTGCTCTGCTGGAGCGGCGCCACTACCACACAAAGTTTAAAAGAAAAGCGCCCTTATATAGTGGTTGGCGTATTTGTAGTGGCAATGTTTTTAACGCCACCGGATGTGCTATCACAAACTCTATTAGCATTGCCCATGCTGCTGTTATTTGAGCTTGGTTTAATTTTAGCTAAATTTTATACCGCAAAACCACAACAAGAATCTGAGGAATAATATGAACAAGCATTTACTTTCTTTACTCGCTTTAGCCAGCGTACCGGCTTTAGCTGCTACTCCTATTAACGAGCAAGCATTACAAGCCTGTAGTTTTATTGAAAACGACTTTAATCGTTTACTATGTTATGACAATACCATTGCAGGAAAGTCATTAACACAACCAGCTCAAAGCCAGCTAAGCAAGTCGGCGCAAACAAATGTAAAAGCTGAAACTCCCGCTGCAACAGCCCCTGTGGCCACCAAAGCAAAAGAGTTTGGTTTAGAGCATAAAAACATTGCGGAAAATAACGAAGAAGCAATTTCATCAACAATCGCTAATGTTGAAAAAGCACCCTATGGTGAGCTAATTATTACTTTAGAGAACAATCAGCAGTGGCGTCAAATTGGCTCAGATAGCTTAAGATTAGACAAAGGCGATACCGTTATTATTAGTCGCGGTGTATTTAATTCTTTTTTACTTAAAAAAGCAGATCAAAACCGCTCAATTCGTGTAAAGCGCACTCAGTAATGCAATACACGTTGATTGATGCTGGCGTAAATTTAACTAATCATCAATTTGATGGTCAGCATCAAGAGGTGCTCGCTAGAGCAAAAGAGGCTGGCGTTAAACATATGCTAATTATTGGCTGCGATATAAGTTCAAGTGAAGAATCATTAGCACTTGCTGCACGCTATGGCCAATATGCTAGCGCAGGTATCCACCCCCATGATGCAAAAACAGCAACCTCTGAACTTGAACAACAACTCACTAAGCTCGCACAAAGTGCGCCGGTTATTGCCATTGGTGAATGCGGCCTAGATTACAATCGCGACTTTTCTCCAAGAGATGTGCAGCGTGCTGTGTTTCGTCGTCAGCTCGCATTAGCCGAAAAGCTAAACCTGCCGGTTTACTTACACGAACGCGATGCCAGTGACGACATGCTCTCTATTTTAAATGAGTTTACTGTACGCGGTGTACTGCACTGTTTTACCGGTGATGCGCAAGCGCTTGCAGGTTACTTAAAACTAGGTCTTTATATTGGTATTACTGGCTGGGTGTGCGATGAGCGACGTGGCAAAGAATTACAACAGCTGATCCCCAGCATCCCAATTGAGCGCTTATTAATTGAAACCGATGCACCCTTTTTAATCCCCCGCACTGTTAAACCTAAACCAAAATCAAGACGTAATGAGCCAGCATTACTTCATTATGTTTGTGATACCCTTGCTCAGCTTTATGGCATCCCTGCATCTGACGTGGCAAAATATACGAGTGAAAACTTTAATCACTTATTTGGATTAGAGAAAAAGTAATGCGAACCTTTTGCGCTTTGCTGGTATTCATTTTGGTGTTTTATGCATCCTGTTTCCCTGCAAGTGCAATCGAGATAAATAGCGAATTTAATTCAAAAAAAATAGAGTCTATTCATTATTCGTTTACTCCTACCTCATTAGAAGATGCACGACAAAGCAATTTACAAGAATGGCTGCTACTTAATGATAAGCCACTTAATTTAGGTCTTGAGTCTCGCCCTGTATGGATTCAATTTAAGATTAAAAATCAGTTAGCGCAGCCGCTAATGCCCTTACTATCACTAGACAACCCTCTTTTAAACGATGTTTACTTTGCTCATTTTATGGAGGATAAGCTACTCACATCAACTCATATTGGTGATACGCATGCACTTTCACAAAGAGTGATAGCGAGCGAGTCTTTGCTAGTCAAACTAACTCTTCCCGCTAACAGTGAAACTACGGTGTACCTTAACGTTAATAATGATGCAGGTATCGGGCTACGCGTCCCCTTAACACTGTGGCAGCAAGACTCACTATTGGCCTATAAAAGTATGGTGAATTTACTTTATGGATTATTAATTGGCTTTGTTTTTTCTTTTAGCAGTGAGTAGTCTGGTCTTATTCGCATTTTCCCGAAAGCATTACTTTGCTTATGCCGGTGTGATTACGCTGATGCTCAGCTTATTTTTAGCTTACTTAGGCGGGTTTGGATTTCGTTATGCGCCCTCCAGCATAGCAAACCTCCAACAGTTAGTGCTGCCTATTTTGCTGATGCTGATCACGGTATCGTTTCTTCCTTTACAACGCCATGTTTGCACAGCTATTGAGTCTAACTTAGTAAAAGGGCAAACAATAATCACCGCACTATACGCATTAATTATTATACTTATTTGGTTACTCCCCACTCCCAGCGTAGCTTTATTTGCTATTTTAAGCATCCCTGTCATTTTAAGTTATCATGTTGCCACAACATTATTTTATCTGCATAAAAATCCCACGAGTCCCAATAAATCTCTACTCATGGCACTTGGGTTCTTTTTAATTGTGGTCATCCATTTTTCCATTGCGTTAACAGGCTTTTATACCGTCACTAGAGCGAGTTTAATGCTTACCTTTTTAGCTTCTTTAGGGTGTTCATTTTGCCTAAGCTATACCGTCATAAAATTATTTATATTACAACGCGATGAGCAAGTAACAGCACAGCAAGCATTAATTGCACAAAGCGCCGCACAAGACGCGTTGTTAAATGAGCGCATTGAATTACAAGAGCGTACCCGCCAAGAACTTGAAAGCCAAGTAGATGAACGCACCTTTGAGTTACAGGTCACACTGAGAGAACTTGAAGATAAAAACCATGAGCTTGAACAACTTAATATGGAAGATGCCCTAACTGGCATTAAAAATAGACGCTTTTTCGATAAAAAACTAATTATGGAAATTCGTCGTTCACGCCGTGAGCAAACGCCATTAAGTATTATTATGCTAGATATCGACAAATTTAAATCAATTAACGATAAATATGGTCACTTAACCGGCGATCAAGTCATCAGAGCGGTGTCTGATACCATTAAACAACAGCTTAAGCGCCCGCTTGATGAAGTAGCGCGTTATGGTGGTGAAGAGTTTGTCATTTTGCTACCTAATACTGATAACCAAGGTGCAATGAACATTGCAGAGCAAACACGCCTAGCAATAGAAAATAAGACCGTGAATGTAGCAGGCACTATTATTGAGTTTACTATTAGTGCCGGTGTTTATACTCAAATTGCCGATGATACCCATAACCCTGAACTATTTACTGATTATGCCGATAAGGCACTTTATTTAGCAAAACAACATGGCCGCAATCAAGTGGTTAATTTTTCAACCCCACAGTAGGAGCGTATACTTATGGCCCAATCTGGACTAGACCTTTTCCCATATACTCGCATGCGTAGAATGCGCCGTAATGATTTCTCTCGTCGCCTTATGGCTGAAAATCAGCTGAGTGTTAATGATCTTATTTATCCTGTTTTTGTTCTTGAAGGTAAAAATCGTCGTGAAAGCATTGAATCTATGCCTGGTATCGAACGTTTATCGATTGATCTGCTGCTTGAAGAAGCCAAAGAGTTAGTTGATTTAGGTGTGCCTGCGCTCGCTATTTTTCCTGTTACCCCAGCAGATAAAAAATCTCTACTCGCTGAAGAAGCCTATAACGATGACGGCTTGGCACAAAGAACTGTACGCGCATTAAAAGAAACCTTCCCAGAGCTTGGCGTGATCACCGATGTTGCACTTGACCCATTCACAGTGCATGGTCAAGACGGCATTATTGATGATGCAGGTTATGTGATTAACGACGTCACTACCGAAATTTTAGTTAAGCAGGCGCTATCACATGCACATGCAGGTGCTGATGTTGTTGCTCCATCAGACATGATGGATGGGCGCATTGGTGCAATTCGTGAAGCTCTTGAAGCCGATGGTTTTATTCATACTCGCATTATGGCCTATTCAGCAAAATATGCGTCAAGCTACTATGGTCCATTTAGAGATGCCGTAGGGTCTGCGGGTAACTTAAAAGGCGCTGACAAAAAAACGTATCAAATGGATCCTGCCAACTCTGATGAAGCAATTCGTGAAGTCGCACTTGACCTTCAAGAAGGCGCCGATATGGTCATGGTTAAGCCAGGTATGCCTTATTTAGATATTGTTCGTCGCGTTAAAGATGAGTTTGGTGTACCAACATTTGCTTATCAAGTAAGTGGCGAATACGCGATGCATAAAGCCGCTATTGATAATGGCTGGCTAAGCGAAGAAGCAACCATAATGGAATCTTTATTAGCATTTAAGCGTGCTGGTGCAGACGGCATTCTGACTTACTTTGCTAAGCAAGCTGCTCGCTATTTAAATAAGTGATAAAAGTATATTGATATAAAAGGGCTTTATTGCCCTTTTTTATATTTATATTATTAACATTCTGTATTCTATTTGTAATCATTTTTCCTTACACTAAGCGTCCCATTTGGGAAACAAATACACGGGAAAAATAATAATGTTAAAAACAAAAATAACGCCATTGGCGCTTGTATTAGCAAGCCTCAGTGCACCCGCTACCGCTAACCTCGTTATATCTGAGTACGTAGAAGGCAGTAGCTATAATAAAGCAGTAGAACTATTTAATAATTCGACAACTCCTTTGTCATTAGATGGCTATACCCTCAGTCTCTATTCAAATGGCAATACAGAGGCAAATAATACCTTCGATTTAACTGGCGAACTTGCTGCAAACAGCACCTACGTTATTGTTAATGGTAATGCCTCAGCAGAGCTAAAAGAAAAAGCTGACCAACTCAGCGCAGTAACAAACTTTAATGGCGATGATGCACTAGTATTGACTCAAGGCTCAGTAATTATTGACAGCTTTGGCCAACGTGGCGTAGACCCTGGTTCATTTTGGTCTGAAGGTGGTGTACAAACACAAAATAAAACATTGCGCCGCAAAGAAACTGAGTTAAACGGACGTAGTGACGCAGATGGCAGTTTTAATCCAAGCGAACAATGGCTGCAATTTGAGCAAGATGACTTTAGTGATTTAGGCATATTTGCAGGAAATTCTTCACCTAATCCAGATCCTGAACCAGAGCCAGAACCTGAAGATCCTTTATTATGTGGCGCTGATAAAACATTAATTAGCAGCATTCAAGGCGAAGGCGCAAGCAGCCCATTGGTTAACACTGTGGTTGAATTTGAAGGCGTTGTGACGGCTGATTTCCAAGCAGATGACCAGCTCAAAGGCTTTTTTGTTAGCTCACTTCGTTATGATGAGGATGCAAACCCACTTACTTCTGAAGGGGTATTTGTTTATTTTACCAATACTGATGTTAATGTTGGCGACCATGTTCGCGTGCAAGGTACTGTTGAAGAATACTTTGATGCCACCCAAATTGGCAATGTAAGTCAAGTTGCTATTTGTGATACTGGTCTTTCAGCTTACCCGACTAAAATCACTTTACCCGTTACCGAGCCCAGTGAATTAGAGGCGTTTGAAGGTATGCTGGTTACCTTAGAGCAGCCACTTATTGTTACTAACAATTATGGTTTAGGTCGCTATGGAGAACTAGAACTTGCCACTGAACGTTTATATCAAGGTACTCAAATTGCACTTCCTGGCGCAGCTGCGAATGCAGTTGAAGCGCAAAATCTAACTAAAAAAATACTCCTCGATGATGGTTCAACTCGCCAAAATCGCGATCCTATCGCTTATCCTGTTCCAGGGTTATCAGCAGAGAATACCCTGCGTACTGGCGATACAGTAAATTCTGTAACAGGTGCGCTAGCTTACAGCTTTAGTACTTATCGCATTCACCCAACGGTAACACCCCAGTTTGTAGCAACCAATCCACGCACTGATGCACCAGAATTAAATCCTGACGCTGATTTACGTGTAGCAAGCTTTAACGTACTTAATTACTTTAATGGTGATGGTCAAGGTGGCGGTTTTCCAACTAGCCGAGGTGCTGATTCAGAAGCTGAGTTAATTCGTCAACAGGCAAAACTGGTCAGTGCTATCAGTGCTATGCAAGCGGATGTCATTGGCTTAATGGAAATTGAAAATGATGGCTTTGGCGAATTTAGTGCTGTTGCAAGCTTGGTAAATGCACTTAATGACGCCGATAGTCAAAATCAATATGCATTCGTAGATTTTGGTGTTGATCAAGTAGGCACCGATGCTATCACTACCGCGCTTATTTACCGTGCTGATAAAGTGCAGCAAGTGGGTAATGCAGCAATCACAACCGACGCGCCTTTCGATTACAGCAACCGTGCACCAATTGCACAAAGCTTTAAGTCTATAGAAACAGAGGAAGTGTTTACTGTTGCCGTAGCTCACCTAAAGTCTAAAGGTGGTTGTAGAAGTGCAACTGGTGGCAACGCTGATCAAAATGACGGCCAAGCATGTTGGAATGAAATTCGAACAACTGGTGCAAATGCATTTGCTGATTGGCTAAATAGCAAACCAACAGGGGTTGATGATGAAGATATTATTCTTGTTGGCGACATGAACGCGTATGCAATGGAAGATCCTATCCGTGCATTTGCTGATAAAGGCCTAAAAAATGTGGTTGCTGAGCTAGATGGCAACACCTTGGGTTATTCTTATAGCTTTTCTGGCCGAGCGGGTAGTTTAGATCATGCCCTAGCAAGTCCGAGTTTATTAAGTAAAGTAGTGAGCGCCAGTGATTGGCATATTAATGCCGATGAGCCTATCTCGCTTGATTATAATGTTGAGTTTAAATCTGACGTTCAGCAATCAAGTTTGTATGCTCAAGGCCCTTACAGAGCCTCAGATCATGACCCTGTTATTGTCGATATTCGCTCAACCGTAATTGCACCACCAGAGCCTGAAGTGCTCACCGGTGAAATTGATAATATTCGCGGCTGGTTTTGGTGGAAAAACTACCGCATTGATATCCCTGAAGGTTATGACGAACTCACCATTAGCCTAGACGGTGGATGGGGCGATGCAAATTTATTTGTTAGTCATAAAAGAAGCCCTACTTTGTTTAAAAATGATTGTGCATCTATAAGCAGAGGAAACGCAGAAAATTGTACATTTACCAACCCAAAAGAAGGTAAATGGAAAGTCCGCGTTAATGGCTTTTTACCCTTTGGTAATGTAAAACTCACTTATAAAGCAATCAAGTACGTAGATTAATATTCATTGCTATCAACATAAAAAAGCCGCACTAGCGGCTTTTTTAATATAAACAATGAAAATACTTGTTTTAAATGAGAAGTTTTTAACGCAGCTAGCGTCTGATTTAATCCCTCAAAATGATTAAGTCTTATTGCGGGCTGGTATTAATAGTATTCACCTGTTTTCAAACTTCAGACAATAAAAAACCCGCAACACGTGCGGGTTTTTTTAAAGAGTTAAAGTGCTAATTACTTAGCTGCATTTTTCTCTTTTTCTGCAGCGATTACAGTGTCAGCTACGTTTTGTGGACATGGTGCGTAGTGTGAGAACTCCATAGAGAACTGACCACGACCAGATGTCATTGTACGTAGTGAACCGATGTAACCAAACATTTCTGATAACGGTACGTCTGCTTTGATGCGAACGCCAGTTAAACCAGCTTCTTGATTGCTAAGCATACCACGACGACGGTTAAGGTCGCCGATTACGTCACCAACGTGATCTTCTGGAGTGAACACATCAACTTTCATGATTGGCTCAAGAAGTTGTGCACCCGCTTTAGGGATCGATTGACGGAAAGCGCCTTTAGCAGCGATTTCGAAAGCAATTGCAGATGAATCCACGGCGTGGAAGCCACCGTCGAAAAGTTCAACTTCAACGTCAAGTACTGGGAAGCCAGCTAAAACACCAGTGCCCATCATTGATTTGAAGCCTTTCTCAACTGCAGGCCAGAATTCTTTAGGTACGTTACCACCAACAACTGATGATTTAAACGTGAAGCCTGAACCCACTTCGCCTGGCTTGATGCGGTAATCAATTTTACCGAACTGACCAGAACCACCTGATTGTTTCTTATGCGTGTAGCTATCTTCGATTTCACGAGTGATAGTTTCACGGTAAGCAACCTGTGGTTGACCAACGATAAGGTCTACACCGTAAGTACGCTTAAGGATATCTACTTTGATATCTAAGTGAAGCTCACCCATACCTTTAAGGATAGTTTCGCCTGAATCTTCATCAGTCTCAACTTGGAAAGATGGATCTTCTGCAACCATTTTACCGATAGCGACACCCATTTTCTCATTACCGCCTTTATCTTTAGGCTGTACAGCAATCGAGATTACTGGAGTTGGGAATACCATTGGCTCAAGTGTTACTGGGTTCTTAGGATCACAAAGAGTGTGACCAGTTTGCACGTTCTTCATACCAACGATAGCGATGATATCGCCCGCTTGTGCTGAAGTAAGCTCTTTACGATCATCTGCTTGCATCTCAACCATACGGCCAACACGCTCAGTTTTACCCGTAAATGCATTAAGGATAGTGTCACCCTTGTTAAGCTTACCAGAGTAGATACGTACGAATGTTAATGCACCAAAACGGTCATCCATGATTTTGAATGCTAACGCTTTGAAAGGCTCGTCTGCAGATACAATTGCATGCTCGCCGTTTTCGTTACCTTCTTCATCCATAAGAGGTTGAGGATCAACTTCTGTAGGAGCAGGTAAGTAGTCAACAACAGCATCAAGGATTAATTGCATGCCTTTGTTTTTGAATGCAGAACCACAGTATGTAGGGAAGAACGCAAGGTCACGAGTACCTTTACGGATACAACGCTTGATATCTTCAACTGAAGGCATTTCACCTTCCATGTACGCTTCCATTAGGTCATCGTCTTGCTCTACAGCAGTTTCAACTAGGAACTCATGGTACTCATCAGTTTTTTCTACCATGTCAGCTGGAACGTCAACAATTGAGTAGTTTTCAGGAAGACCTGTCTCATCCCAAACATATGCTTGTTTGTTTAAAACGTCTACAACACCTACGAATTCGTCTTCAATACCAATTGGTAAAGTCATAACTAATGGAGTAGCACCAAGTACTTTTTGTACTTGCTCAGTTACACGGTAAAAATCAGCACCCATACGGTCTAATTTGTTTACGAAAATAATACGTGCAACGCCTGACTCATTCGCATAGCGCCAGTTAGTTTCTGATTGTGGCTCAACACCACCAGAACCACAGAATACACCCACACCGCCATCTAGTACTTTAAGTGAACGGTAAACTTCAACTGTGAAGTCAACGTGTCCAGGAGTATCGATAACGTTAAAACGGTGATCTTTCCAGAAACAGCTTACTGCCGCAGACTGGATAGTAATACCGCGCTCAGCTTCTTGCTCCATGAAATCGGTAGTAGACTCACCATCATGTGTCTCACCGCTTTTGTGGATTGTACCTGTAAGCTTTAGGATACGCTCAGTAGTTGTGGTTTTACCCGCATCAACGTGCGCGAAAATACCAATGTTTCTGTACTTCGATAAATCTGCCATTAATTTTACTCTTAATAAAGTCGATAAATTATTCGGCGGGAGTATAACATCACTTAAAGCGAACATCACCATAGAAGTCGCTTAAAATGCAATCAATTTATAAAAAACTTGCTTTAAAGATATTTTGAGGTATGAGATGGGCTTAAAAGAGGCATATTATAAACTGTATTTAAACGACTTAAGTCTTTATCAGCGTCATTGTTGAACATCAAAAGCGCAATCGGATGATGACATGAAGCAAACACAATTATTTTGCTCCATGTAAATTGTTAGTAATATTACTCAAAACTCATGGTTTTGACCTTATCGCTAATTACTAAATTACCCGCAGTTTTGGCTTTGATTTCATCAACACTCACCCCTGGTGCGCATTCTAACAAATGAAAAGCACCGTCTTTAATTTCTAACAAAGCCAAATCCGTAATTACCTTATTGATACAGGCAACACCGGTTAGTGGCAGGCTGCATTCACTTAATAGTTTTGACTCACCATGCTTGTTTGCATGGGTCATAGTGCAAATAATATTTTTTGCCCCAGCCACTAAATCCATCGCTCCGCCCATACCTTTAACCAGCTTATTAGGGATCATCCAACTAGCAATGTTGCCATTTTGATCCACTTCAAAAGCACCTAAAACCGTTAAATCAACATGCCCACCGCGGATCATGGCAAAGCTTTCTGCAGAATTAAAAATAGCGGCACCCGTAGCTGCAGTTACCGTTTCTTTCCCCGCGTTGATCATATCCGCATCCACTGAGTCAGCGTGTGGATATGGGCCCATGCCCAATAAGCCATTTTCCGATTGCAGCATGACTTCAATGCCTTTAGGCACATAGTTTGCCACCAGCGTTGGAATACCAATCCCTAAATTAACGTAATACCCATCTTCGAGTTCCATCGCGACACGTTTAGCGATTTGTTCACGTGTTAATGCCATAACTATGTGCTCCTTAAAGCTTTGCCGCTTGCGTTGTGATTTTTTCAATCCGCTTTTCAAATACACCTTTAATAACACGGTCAATATAAATACCGGGCGTATGAATTTGGCTTGGTTCAAGCTCACCTGGCTCAACAATTTCTTCAACTTCGAGCACGGTTATTTTACCTGCGGTTGCGGCCATTGGATTAAAGTTCATCGCTGTATGACGATAAATACAATTTCCATAACGATCCGCTTTCCACGCTTTCACAATAGCAAAATCACCGGTAATACTCGGCTCAAGTAAATAATCACGACCATTAATATTGCGTGTTTCTTTGCCTTCGGCAACCGGCGTACCTACACCTGTTGCCGTATAAAAGGCAGGAATGCCCGCACCACCGGCACGCATTTTTTCAGCTAATGTTCCTTGTGGCGTCAATTCAACATCTAACTCACCACTCAGTAACTGCTGCTCAAATAACGCATTTTCGCCCACATATGAGGCAATCATTTTGCTAATTTGCTTGTCTTCAAGTAACAACCCTAATCCAAAGCCATCAACACCACAGTTGTTCGACACTAAGGTTAAGTCTCGGGTGCCTTGGCGCTTAATCTGTGCAATTAATCCCTCAGGAATACCACATAAACCAAAACCACCAGCAATAATAGTCATCCCATTTTCAAGCCCTGCCATTGCTTCACTGTAGCTTGTTACTACTTTATCAAAACCTGCCATAATAACCCCTATTGTGCTGTCCAGCCGCCATCAATGGCGATCGCTTGAGCGGTAATATTTCGTGCGGCATCTGCCATTAAAAATGTCACGGTATGGTGTATTTCATCAAGCCCTATAAACGCCTTTTTTGGCATGGGTGCTAACATAATCGTGTCGATTACTTGCTGCTCTGAAATGCCATGCTCTTTTGCCTGCGATGCAATTTGCTGTTCAACCAAAGGCGTTTTCACATAAGCGGGGCAAACGGTATTTATAGTGATATTGGCATCCCCTGTTTCAAGCGCCATGGTTTTCGTGAAGCCAATTAAGCCATGCTTTGCTGCAATATAAGCAGACTTATATTTAGAAGCCACCATAGCGTGAATAGAACCAATATTAATGATTCGACCAAAGTTTTGCTCACGCATACGCGGCAATACCGCTTTACTCATCATTGCCGGGCCTACCAACATCACTTGCTGTAAAAGCAGCCACTTATCTGCAGGAAAGTCTTCTAATTTAGCTACATGTTGTATCCCTGCATTATTAATTAATACATCAACAGGTTGCGTAAAGGCGCTAAAAAAGTCTTCAATCGCTTGGCTATCAGCCACATTAAGTGCGTAACCATGAGCATTACCGCCCTGATTAACTATTTTTTGTGCTGCTTGTTGAGCCTGTTGCTCATTAAGGTCGGTAACAATAATAGTATGCCCTGCTCGCGCTAACTGCTCGGCAATATAAAATCCTATTCCACTTGCCGCACCGGTGATTAATACGTTTTGACTCATACTGCTATTCCTCTAAAAACTCACTGATCAACTGTGCTTTAGGCAAGATTGAAAAAATGCCATCCAAATGTCCCCAACCGCCCTCAATTTCAGAAAACTGAACGTCTTTTCCTAGCGTCTTCATTGACTCATATACAGTACGCATATTTTCAGGGCGTAACAGCAGGTCGTTAGTTGCGGGAAGTAACAATGTCTTCGCTGTTACTTTTTTTAATGCTGTGCTTAGGTCTTGCTCCATACCGGCAGTAAATAGTTGCGATGCCCGTACCAAATACAGCACATGGTTTGCATCTTGAGTTTTAGCACGCGCCATAGCACGCTGTGCAAGTGTTTGGCTAAGCTTAGGCAAAGTGCGAATATCTTTAAGTGCACCATCATCATGCACATTAAAATCAGCAAAACTGGCGTTGTAAATAATAGGGTGCATAGCATCTTGGGTAATATTAAGCATGGTAGCAGCGAGTCCATCTAATGGGCGCTCCTTGCCGTAGTAATTACCTTGCTGCCAATTTTTATCTAAACGAATAGGTAGTGCCCATTTTTCTAGCGCAGCCACAGTCCATGCATCCATAGTCGCGGCACCAATAACATGAATGAGGCGCTCAACCTGCTCTGGATAGCGCGTCGCCCACTCTAGCGCCTGAAAAGACCCCATAGATGCGCCCATCACGGCATGTAATTTAGTAATACCTAAGCTCTCTATTAGGCGCTTTTGTACGTTAACAAAATCGGTAATCGTGACTACTGGAAAATCCAAACCGTATGGCTTACCTGTTGCTGGGTTAATTGATGCTGGACCCGTTGTAATTACGTTTGGATCATGCCAATTTGCGTTTACTAAGGTGTCTGAACTGATCACAAAATACTTGTTAGTATCTATGGCTTTTCCTGGGCCAATTAATGCATCCCAATACCCTGCTACCGCGTCATCAGCTGCATATTTACCTGCTGCATGAGAGGTTCCTGAAAAGTAATGAGTGATCAGAATTACATTATCTTTGGCCTTATTAAGCTCACCATAGCTTTCCCAACCAATATCAACCTGCTGCAACGTTGTACCCGAGACGGTGGTAAAGTTTTCTGTGGTGAAATGTTGCTTTTCTACTAGTAACGGCTCTGCTTTATCAGCACCAAATACTGTACTACTAAATAAAACCAGCAATCCTATTATTAATATTGTTTTCATTGCGATTCCTTAAAAAGTGATAAATAAGCTTAGTGCAAGTGCGACCCCAACCAATGGAATAATCACGGTCAGTGCAGCTAATGGCCAATAAGCGCGTTGATGTGTTTCTTTACAAATGGCACGTATGGTTGTAACTACATAGCCATTATGTGGCAGGCTATCTAATGCACCAGAACTAATAGCAACCACTCGATGTAATTGCTCTGGATTAACCCCCATGTCCAAATATCCAGGAGCCACAAGGGGTAATGCAATCGCTTGCCCGCCGGATGCAGACCCCGTTAATCCAGCAATGACGCTCACGGCAACAGCAGCCCCCACCAGCTCATTACCTGGCATATGAGTCATAGCGTCAACAGCAGCAATAAACGCCGGTGATACTTTAGCTACTGCGCCAAACCCGACTACAGCAGCAGTGTTACCTATTGCCACTAAGGCACCGGTCGTACCCATATTGATAGCATTTGCCATGTTATGAAAATACTTATAATTAATGACCACAATACTTAAAACACCGCCAAGCAACGCCACAATTAGCGCGGTTTGCTGTAAAACATCATGCAACATAAATGATAAGAGCAGCACCACCAGCAAAGGAATTACGCCGGTGATTGGGTGGGGGCGTTCACGCTCTAAAATAACCGGATCATCGTCTCTGGCATCAAAGCGTTCACCTTTGGCAACCGCCTTTTTAATCATTTTATTTAGCCAAAAGTAGCCGACTGTCGCCATAAAAATGGCCACCACTAAGCTTACCTCCCATGCAGCATAAGGTGAGGTACCTAAATGCTTTACCGGGATCCAATTTTGAATTTCAGGCGAACCCGCAGAGGTCATAGTGAATGTCACTGAGCCAAACGCTAATGTTGCGGGTATAAAGCGCCGCGGCAAATCGGCGTCTTTAAATAAACTGAGCGCCATCGGGTAAACCGAAAACGCCACAATAAATACACTGACTCCGCCATAAGTCAGCACGGCACAAGCAATCACCACAGCCAGTACCGCATGTTTCATGCCTAGTTTGCCAACAATGTAACTGGCTACGCTGTCTGCTGCGCCTGTATCTTCCATAAATTTACCGAACAACGAGCCCAGTAAAAACATAAAAAACCATGCACTTAAAAACCCAGCAAAGCCATCCATATACGCGTTAATAAAGTTACTGTCGGCAGTCACTGGGAATATAGCCATCCCGCTAGTTAACGCGACCAACAGCGCACAGATTGGCGCGGCAATAAATAAATTGACCCCACGCAAAGTTAAAATTATCAGCAGTATTAAACCGCCTAACAGCCCTATCATGCTCAGCATAGACATTCCTATAATTATTGTTATTACCCAGATGAGGTGACATCGCAGTAAGTACCTTTAAGTGTTACGGTTAATATTAAATAAAGACATAACACTAAGGTACTACACGCTTTAAATTTGGCTTAAAACCAATATAAGTCAAGGTGTTAAAAACATATAGCACTATGGTACTAATTCATTTTTTAACACTATCTTCTACAGTGAATACAGGTGACATGAGCAAAAACATAATTAACTAATAACAACAGGAACACACCATGATAAAGCTCAAACAAAGTATTACACCGGTCACATTAGCCGTTTCGCTCGCCTTATTTAGCGCCAACAGCATCAGTGCTGAACAAGCCGTAGTCGCAAAAAAAGGTGAATTAGAACGCATTGAGGTAACCGCTCGTAAAACCGTTGAAAACTTACAAGAAGTTCCGGTTGCCGTGACTTCAATCGGTGCACAAGAATTAGCAGAAAACGGCATTAGCGTGATGACCGAGGTACAGCAGTTTTCGCCCAACACCACGCTACAATCAAGCCGAGGTACTAACTCTACCATCACTGCGTTTATTCGCGGTGTAGGTCAACAAGACCCGCTTTGGGGTTATGAACCCGGTGTAGGTATTTACATTGATGACGTATATATCGCCCGCCCGCAAGGTGCCGTACTCGACTTATTAGATGTACAACAAATTGAAGTGTTACGCGGTCCGCAAGGTACGCTGTATGGCAAAAACACCATTGGTGGTGCAGTAAAATATGTCACCAAAGAAATGAGCGGTGATGCAACGCTAAATATTCAAGGCACCGTAGGCAGCTACAGTCAAAAAGATTTAAAAGTCACGGGTCAACTGCCGCTTATTGATGAAAAACTCTATGTGGGTTTTGGTTTTGCCACACTCAATAGAGATGGCTATGGTGAATTTTTAACGTCAGCGCTTGATAATCAAGACCGCGAAAACTACAACAAAGATGTTACCGCTGCACGGGTTACGTTAGAGTACACCCCAACCGATGACTTATTCTTTCGCTTCGCGTGGGATAAAACCGATGATGACTCTAACGCCAAAGGCGGGTATCGCTTACTTCCAAGCATATTAACGAATGCACCTGTGCCAGATAGCGTGTATGACTCTTATACTAGTTTACCTACATGGAACAAAGTAGAGCTTGAAGGTATGAGCTTAACTGCTCGCTGGGATATGAGTGCAAACACCAGTATTAAATACGTTGCAGCAACAAGAGAAAGCTATTCACCAACCAATATCGACTTTGATAATACCTCTTTACCTATTTTTGATGTTCCAGCCATTTATGACGATGAACAAACCACGCATGAGTTGCAGCTAAATCACAGTGGCGATGACTACAAATTAGTATCGGGCTTATATTACTATGATGGTGAATCGTGTGGCCAGTTTGAAGCTGTACTGGGTGTGCTTGGTCAAAGCTTAGGGGCGCCAGGCCTTACCCGTGAAGTGAGTGGCTGTAGTAACTCAACTAGTAAAGCAGCATACATACAAGGAAGCTATGACTTTGATGATAAATGGTCAATGACCCTTGGCGCGCGCTATACCAAAGACAGCAAAGAAGCGATTGTAAATAATGGTCTTATTTTTGACATTGTTTACCCTGAATCAGGCTGGGTTCGGGGCTATGTTCGCCCTGAGGGACAATTAGTGCCTACTGTACTTGATGACAGTGAAGACTGGTCACGTTTTACGCCTCGTGCGGGTGTGGAATACCAATACAATAACGACATTATGTTTTTTGCTAGTTACTCACAAGGCTTTAAATCGGGCACATTTAACCCGCGCGCAAGTGGTCCAGAAAAAGCTGCAAATCCTGAAATTGTTGACTCATTCGAGTTAGGTATGAAAAGCGAATGGAATGATAATTTACGCGCAAACTTAACCGTATTCACACTTGCTCATAAAGACCGCCAGTATATTTCGGTATTACCCGGTGACAGTGCTGCCGATTTAAACCAGCGTTTAGGCAATATTGGCGAATCTAAGTCTGATGGCGTTGAATTAGAACTTAGCTATGTTGCAAGCGATGCCCTAACCTTTGACGCGTCAATTGGTTACATCGACAGTAGTTTTGAAAACGTGATTGATACCAATCCAGATACCGGTGAAATATTTGATAAATCAGACCGTTTTAGTGTTTCAAACACCCCAGATCTAACTTTCAACTTGGGCGCTACTTATCGTTTATACACAGAAATGGGCGACTTCGTTATGAACGGTAATTACTATCACCGTGGTGATTACGCACTGTTCGAAGAAGACAGCTTACTGACTCAAGATGCCTACGGTATTCTCAATATGGGCGTAACGTGGTACAGCATTGATGGCCATTGGACCGCAGGTATTTATGGTAAAAACCTAACCGATGAAGAATACATGATTGGCGGTTACCAGTTCGTAGCTCCTGATCCTTCAGATCCAACTAACATCAGCAAATACACGCCAGGCCTTGGTGGCGATAATACCTTAATTGGTTATTACGGCGACCCTCGCACAATATCACTCACTGTGGGCTATCGTTTTTAAAATTTAATATCACTAGGGCCTGTTGACCTTTGCGAATTGAAATTTGTTCAAACTAGGGGCTGTTTTAATCGCGGCGCGAGGTTTGTAACCTAGTGGGCTAAGTAAAAACCGAGCAACAAAGAGTAAATCGCCCCTCGGAAGAACCCGAAGGGCAGCGCCTGTTTGGCATTGATGCTGCGTTATCGCCTATTTATGTGGAGTAACCACATGACATAGGCTCTACCTTGCCTAAATATCAAACAGACTGCTGCAAATTCAACCTTGAAAGGTGAACAGACCCTAGGGTTTGTCTGTTTATCCCCACAGACAAACCTTGTTTCACATCACAAAATCACATATAACTTAATGCATTGGAGACTATTTGAAATGGCTTGTGCTGTGAATACCATAATTGCTGATGACCATCCTTTATTCAGAAGTGCGCTACGTCAAGCGGCAGCGACTTCTGTACCAGAACAATATATAAAAGAAACCAGTGATATCGACGGGTTATTTAGCTTATTAAAATCGCACCCTGAGATAGAGCTGATATTTTTAGATTTAACCATCCCAGGCGCCAATGGTTTACAAGCGCTCTCGCAACTAAGAAATCAATACCCTGATATATTAATTATTATGGTATCGGCTAATGAAACCCCCACGATTATAAAGCAAGCCATGAGCTTAGGTGCTGCTGGGTATATTCCAAAGTCATCATCCCTTGATGTGATCAGTGAAGCCATTGAACATGTACTTAATGGCGACTCTTGGTTGCCACCAGATGTTGATTTAACTGATGTAATCGTTAACGACGAGCAAAGTAGCTTTGCCCGCAACCTTGAAAAACTCACACCACAGCAATACCGTGTACTCGCGATGATAGCCGACGGGCTTTTGAATAAACAAATTGCATTTGAAATGTCGATTCAAGAAACCACCATAAAACAACATGTATCAGCCATTTTGCGTAAACTCAATGTGTATAACCGCACCCAAGCAGGCATTTTATTTAACCAGTTATCACAAGTGGGCAAGTTAGAAACCAGTTAAAAAAGTTTTTAATCAGCTTTGAATTAAGTAAGCCGCTTTATCATTCGCTTTAACGCAGGCGCTTTAAGCGGTTTATAAAGTAACGGATAGCCAGCATCAAGTACACGTTCACGAATTTGCTCATCATGGTTTGCAGTATTAACAATGGCGGGCAATGTCATTAGTCCTGCTTGTTCAATAACCTCCAGTCCCGTTACACCATCATCCAACTGATAATCAACAATCAGTAATTGTGGCAGCTCATGCGCTGCTTTTAGTTGCTCAAGCTCTATCAAGTTAGTGGCGGTAGCAATTTCACAGCCCCAGTTTTCAAGCAATTGTTTAAGTGCTTCAAGTACATTGCGATCGTTATCTACAAGCCAAATAGTTAACAGGCCCAGCTCTGTTTCAAGATTAGCAGTTCGGTTTGGCTCGGGCTGAGTTTTTAAACTAGGAGTACATGGCATGGTCAATGTAAATTGCGTGCCTTTATTTAGTTGCGACCCCATTACTAACGGGATCTCGAGTAGGTCACAAATTCGTTTGGTGATCGACAACCCTAAACCAAGCCCTTCAGCATTGGGTTTCTCACCTAATTGCTTAAATTCCTGATAAATACTGTGTTGATCCTTGGTGGCAATACCAATGCCCGTATCTTCAATAATAAACGATAGCTGTTGTTGATCTTCAAGCAGCACTTTTAAGCGCACTTCACCGTACTCGGTGTAGCGAATCGCATTACTTAATAAATTTCGTAGTACACGTTTAAGCAAGGCTTTGTCAGTGTGAATTCGCGCTTCACACGATTCAACAACAAAGCTGAGACCTTTTTCTTGAGCAAGCGCTAAGTAATCATTACGCAATGGCTCTATTAAACTACTCACATTAAACTCCGTTAGCTGCACTTTAAACGAGCCTGAGTCGAGTTTGGTTAGCTCCAAAATACTTGAAAGTAACTCTTCTGCACTGCCTAATGAATTTTTAATATTCATGGCTAGCTCTTTAAGCTCTGTATCTTGGGCTTTTTCGTTCATTAGTGAGCAAAACAAACTTGCTGCATTAAACGGTTGTAATAAATCATGACTCGCCGCAGCAAAAAAACGTGTTTTACTTACCGTGGCTTGCTCAGCTTGCTGCTTTGCCTTAGAAAGCGCATGGTTTGCTTGGGTTAGTGCAGCAGTGCGTGTTGCCACTTTTTCTTCAAGGCTAACATTCGCTTCGGTGAGTGCTTTTTGTTGTTTAACAAACTCACTAATATCTGTGTAAGTTGTTACAAACCCGCCACCAGGCAAGGGGTTACCTTGCATTTCAAAAACCCGCCCATCGTTATGAGCACGCTGATATTTATAAGCACTGCCTTGCTTTAAATAAGCTAAACGCTTATCAACCTCAGTATTAATATTTTCACCACGAAATAAGCCACGTTCAGCGTTAAAGCGAATAATATCGGCAACGGGTCGACCTATATATAAAGCACTATCAGGGTAATTAAACATGTGCTTGTAGCCCTGATTCCAAGCCACTAAACGCAGTTCACTATCAACAACGCTAATACCTTGCTGAATATTTTCGATTGTAGATTGTAGTAAGTCGCGGTTAAATTTGAGCACTTGGCTAGCTTCATCAACAAACTCGGCAACTTGCTCTAGAGGCTGACGCTGCTCACTTTTCGCTACATCTAAAATTAACCGTGCTGATGCACCACCAATAACCGCCGACATTTCACGCTCAACTAATAGCTCAAGATCAGCATTAGCGACACGTTTCCATAGGCTTTTGTCATGCGGGAAATACTGCTGCACTAAAGACTGGCTCGCGTCTTTTTCTGCAAAACGCTGTAATAATGCCCCTAGGTCTTCATAATTGAGTGGCTGCAATGTGGTGTTTAATCGCGAGTCGTTTAATTGAGATATAAACTTATTACTTTGTAGCCGCTCAGCCAAGGTGGCTTGGCTAAATAGTGGCACAAGCAAATACACTAACGTATTGACTCCTAAAGACAATAGTAATGATTGGCTAATACTTTCTAAACCCAATGAAAACAAATCGGTGGGAGCTAACCACGTAATGTGCCACGGCCCTTCAACTAACCAACTGCTTTGGCTACCTAAGCCACTGGCCAAGTTCGGCAGTAACAAAGTGTACCCCCAAATAACAAAGCCGCTTAAAATCCCAAGCTGAGCACCGCGACATGATGCGTGTCGCCACCACAAACCAATAATCATCGCAGGGGCAAATTGTGCCACCAAGGTAAACGACATTAACCCAACACTGGCTAGCGTGGTGGTTTCTGCAAGCACTCTATGAGTGAAATAGCTTAGTAATAATATCAGCACAATCACTATTTTACGCGCATGCAGCAAGTGGTTTTTATCTAGTCCTCGACTACTAGACGTTAACTGTGAGCGACGCAAAATAAACTGATTAATAAAATCATTAGTGATCATCACTGACAATACAATTGACGAAACAATCACCATACTGGTAGCCGCCGAAAAGCCACCTAAAAAGGCAAGCAAGGTAACCCCGCCATTATCTGCCGCCATTGGCAACGCTAATACAAAGGTATCTTGACCTACACTATTGTCGTTAAAGTAAACCAACCCCGCATAAGCAATGGGTAATATAAATATGTTAATGGCTAATAAATAAAGCGGAAATAACCAACGAGCGGTAACCAGCTCATTATTATTGTTATTTTCAATAAAGCTCATATGGAACTGGCGCGGCAAGCATAGCGTTGCCAGTACCCCTAAAAAAGTATGGGCAACATATACATATGCAGGGCTTTGAGTTGCCGCAACTTGATTGGGTATATTTAGCGCTACTGCTTGCTCGTAAAGTGCTACTGGGCTATCAAATAAAGCAAAACAGACATATAAACCAACCCCAATAAAAGCCAGTAACTTTACTATTGATTCAAAGGCAATACTGGCGATTAGCCCAGGATTATGCTCGCTGGGTTTAAGCCTTCTGGCACCAAATAAAATCGCAAATAAAGCCAGCAATAAAGTGATGTAAAACGTACTATCAGCCCACACTTGGTTACTTTGAGTGGGGGCTCTGTCGGTGAGTAAATTAATACTCTGCGCAGTCGCACTTAGCTGAAGAGAAATATACGGTACAATTGCTATCACTGAAATAAGTGAGATCAGCCCTGACAGACTTGACGACTGCCCATATCGCGTAGCAATAAAATCAGCCAATGACGTGAGTTTTTGTTGTCGACAAATATGTGCGATACGGCAATATAATTGCCAACCAAAAATAAATAATATAATAGTGCCCGCATAGGTTGGCGCTAACCACCAACCATTACTTGCGGCTTGCGCGGTAGTGCCATAAAAAGCCCATGAGGTGCAATATACTCCCAATGATAGGCCATAAATCATGCCCTTAAATGGCAACACCTTACGCCTATCGGCCCACCCTGCAACTGCAAATAATATCCCTAGATACACCACAGCAATAAGGCTAATAAACCAAATAGAAAACATATTTTTGTTCTTGTTATTATTTTTATAATACTTAACTTAGCATAAGGGGAATTGTAGCGAAAATCAGCCCTTACTTTAGTGCTATAAATGAACAAAAAGATAAAATGAGAACTATTTGCATTTAGGTGTTGACAGTTCTTTAAATCTAACTGATAATCACTATCAACAAGACGAAGCATACTTCTTGTGACGGAAAAGTTCATTTGTTTCTCGACCCTGAAACAAACGTGTGGCGCACGTTAACAGCTATGGAAACCTGTTATAAACCACAACGCCCCTTGCTGTTTATGACCTGTTTCCGCCCTACTCATTTACTTGCTACATTGCTCATATCGGTGACGGTAGATATGAAACTAAAAAAGCCCTTACGGGCTTTTTTTATGTCTGTAATTTAGTGCTTAAGGCTTTAACCTGCGCTTTTAAAAATTAACGGCGGTTTTTTCGTGCACGTGCTCGGCGTTGTTTTTTCTCTTCTTCTTTGGCTTGCTTTTTCGCCTCTGCTGCCGCGCGCAATCCAGCTACCATTATTTCTTCTTCTTCACGCATGGCAGGTGTTTCCATGGTAATACGACCAATAATGCCATCTCGTAATTCATTAATTAGAATTTCTGACATTTTATACGTATCGATTTGGTTGCCACCGCGAATACAGCCTCGTTTTTTACCCGCCATTTCAACAAATTCCCAATCGCTTTCTGGCAATTCATCTAATTTATAGCGCGCTTTTAAAAGCTCAGGATAGGCATGCAATAAATACTCTGCGGTATAACTTGCCACTTCTTCGTACTCAATAGCGGTATCACGTATCGCACCGGTTGCGCCTAAACGATAACCTGAATTTTCGTTCTCTACTTTTGGCCACAGCATCCCAGGCGTATCATAAAGCATAATGCCATCATCAAGTTTAATTCGTTGCTGCGCCTTAGTCACAGCTGGCTCGTTACCGGTTTTAGCCACTATACGCCCAGCAAGCACATTAATGAGTGTAGATTTACCTACGTTAGGAATCCCCATGATCATGGCTTTAATTTGCTTATCGGCACCAACTTTATGCGGCACTAACTTTTTACATAGCTCATTAATACGATGCACTTCTGCGGCTTTATCGTTACCAAATGCAATGGCTTTTACACCATTTTCTTGCTCAAAATAGTCTTTCCACGTTTGCGTCATTTTAGGATCAGCTAAATCGGCTTTATTTAGAATTTTGATGACCGGCTTACCTTCGCGTAAGGTAGCCACCATCGGGTTTTCGCTACTGTAAGGAATGCGCGCATCTAGCACTTCAATGATCACATCCATTTGTGGCATTATTTCTTTAATTTCATTTCGGGCTTTATTCATGTGCCCAGGGAACCACTGGATAGCCATTTTTAACTCCTAACATATAATTTGTAGCTATTTTAACTGGCAATTCATTTAATTGCGCTATACTGGCGCAAATTTTTTCAGATTAGATATTATGGCTCTCAAATCTACCATTATTAAAGCGCAACTATCGCTTAGCGATATGGACCGTCACGTATACCAAGATTTTAATTTAACCTTGGCACAACACCCATCAGAAACTGAGCAGCGTTTGATGATCCGCTTACTGGCGTTTGCACTTAATAGCTGTGATGGATTAGAGTTTACTAAAGGTTTATGTGCTGATGATGAGCCGGAGCTTTGGCATATTAATTACAGCGAAGAAATAGAGCTGTGGATTGAACTGGGGCTGCCTGATGAAAAGCGTCTTAAAAAAGCCTGTAACAAAGCGAAAAAAGTAATCTTATATACCTATGGCGAGAATAACCAAGCTATTTGGTGGCAAAAGCATCAGCCTAAATTGTACGAGTTTAAAAACTTAAGTATTTTTAGTCTTGATTATGCAGCTACTCAGCTATTAGCTGCATTGGTTGATCGTAATATTAAATTGGCTATTACCATTCAAGATGGTGAAGTTTGGGTTAATACCGACACCACCAATATTGAAATAAAACCTCAACAATTAATGTAATTAGAATAGGTTATACCAATTGCATTAAATTAGTTATCCATTATAGCGACAAAGAAATAAGTCGATAACAAGGCGAAAATGATGACATATAGTTGCTCTATATAAATAATTTTTAACGCAGGTAGCGGATTATTTAATTCGCTAGAATGATCATGTTTTTAATAAAATTGGTATTTGGGGGCGTATGAAAGTTAAACACGTGATTGTTTTACATGGCTTGTATATGTCTGGCTTGGTAATGCGCCCGCTGTGCTCACGCTTGGAAGAGTCTGGGGTTAAGGTTTTAAATCTAACCTACAACACCCGTGACCCTAATCGAGATGCTATTTTTGCGCAAATAGATGAGTTTATTGGTGGTGAACCATCCGCTTTAGTCTGCCACTCTATGGGAGGCTTAGTTGCTCGCGCCTACTTAGAAGCAAACTCAGCACCAAGTCATCATGTTGAAAAGGTGATCACCTTAGGTACGCCACACACTGGTAGCCATATTGCTGAAAAAATGCAGCAAAAAGGGTTCGAGCTATTATTAAAAAATAGCGTTGAGTTTTTACTGTCTAAAAATGGTGATTGGCCTTTTAAAGCCAAGCTATACAGTATTGCCGGCGACTTACCGATTGGTTTAATGCCACTCATTGTTAAAGGTAGCCGCTCTGATGGCACCGTACTACTGGATGAAACCAAACTTAAAGGTATGGCTGAACACAAGGTGTTTCATTTAAGCCATACCAGTATGATTTACTCTCGCCAAGTCGTTAATTATATTCTTGAGCGCTTGAACGAAGACATTTAATCCTCGGCAGCAGCGGCCACTTTGTAGCTAATCAAAAATATAATACCTAGCACCAAAGGCATTGGTGCAGCGATATAACCAAAGGCGTCAGAGTTTGCAAAGCTCGCACCCGCTAAGTGTGCCACTAGCCCTAATACAAACCCTACCAAAGCAATACCAATAACGATGAGTTCAGCTTTATTCTCTTTACGTGTTTTAGCTTCCATTATTTCTCTCCGCATCTAATCAAGTAGCCCCTTAACTTAATAAAGTGCTCTCCATCAAGTTGGGTTATATTGATTATGCGCTTTACTTATGCGCGTTTTTTGACCTACATCAATAAATAAAATAACTCTCTGCTACGCCTGTCAAAAGCTTGTTTTAGATCATATTTTGTACTCACAAAATAAACAATTTCGCTGCTCAAGGTAGTATTTTTATAAACACAACCCATATCTATGAAATGGAGTTAGTTAATTTATTAAAAAATCACAGATACGCTGATAGCTTTTAGCTATGGCATCAATATGTATAAACGATTTTATTCATAGACGATAATGAGCAATACTTATTTCATTGAACAATGTGTGAAAGATTCATAAAACGGTTATTTAAGGAGCAAAGTATGTCGCAAGTAAATGCAATTGGTTTAAACAGTACAAAAAGTGAAGATATTATTAAGTCACTGAATACGCTTTTAAGCAGCTATCAAATTCAATATATGAACGCGCGTGGTTTTCACTGGAACATTAAAGGCCGAAACTTTTTTGAATTACATTTAAAGTTTGAAGAAATTTATAACTTACTACTGTTAAAAGTCGATGAAATCGCAGAACGTATTCTAACGCTTGATGGTGCACCGCTGCATGCGTTTTCAGATTACTTAAAAGTAAGTAAAATTAAAGAAGCAAAAGGGATCAGCGATGGCGTTACCGCTGTTGAAAACTTACTTGCCGGATACAGCAGCTTAATCAAAATGCAGCGCGATATTCTTGCACAAGCCGCTGAAGCGGATGATGAAGGTACCGCGTCATTAATGAGTGATTATATTAAAGAACAAGAAAAGCTAGTGTGGATGCTAAAAGCCTACCTAGATTAAGTTATTTTAAAAATAGAAAGCCTCAGTCATTACTGAGGCTTTTTTGTCACTGTACGATTACTATGACAATGCGATAAAAAAGGCCATTTCTAGTGCTTTTTCTTCTAAGCTTTTGAAGCGCCCAGATGCACCACCATGCCCTGCATCCATATCGGTTTTAAACACTAAAATATTATCATCGGTTTTATATTCACGCATTTTAGCCACCCACTTCATTGGCTCCCAATATTGTACTTGCGAGTCATGCAAGCCGGTTGTTACCAATATATTGGGGTAGTGTTGTGCACTAATATTGTCATACGGTGAGTACGCTTTAATAATATCGTAAAAATCAGGGTCATTTGGATTACCCCATTCGTCATACTCATTTGTTGTAAGCGGTATGCTTTCATCCAACATAGTGGTGAGCACATCTAAAAATGGCACATGGCAACCCATACCGCAGTAGAGTTCGGGTGCTTGGTTTGCTACGGCTCCCATTAATAAACCACCCGCGCTGCCTCCCGATGCAAATACTTTATTTTTATCTGCATAACCTTGTTCGGTAAGTGATTTGGTTATATCTATAAAGTCATTAAAGCTATTTTGTTTATGCTGCTTTTTACCGTGTTCGTACCATGAACGCCCTAGCATTTCGCTACCACGCACATGCGCAATTGCATAAACAAAACCACGGTCGAGTAAGCTAAGTGACGTACTCGAAAAGCTTGGATCTATGGTGATACCATACGCGCCATAACCATATTGAAACAACGGATTTGAGCCATCTTTTTTAAAGCTATCTTTACGATATACCAACGACACCGGCACTTTTACCCCATCTCGAGCGCTGACCATAAGTCGCTCTGACTGGTAGTCTTCCGCGTTAAAATCACCGAGTACTTTTTGTTGTTTAAGTAAGGTTTTTTCGCCTGTGGTTAAATCAACATTATAGAGCGAACCTGGCGTTGTTAAGCTTGAATAGTAAATGCGCGCATGAGCTACATTTGGTTCTGGGTTCATGGCAATAGCAGCGTAATAGCAAGGATCATCAAACTCAAGGTTCATTCGCTCAGCGTTTTTATTAACCACAACAAAGCGGGCTTGCCCTTGTTCGCGCTCGCTAAGCACTAAAAAGTCGTTAAATAGTTCAACGCCTTCTAATAATACATTTTCACGGTGAGGGGTATGTGTTTGCCACTGGCTTTTATCCGCTATGGTATCGCTTGTCGCAATCATTAGTCGGAAGTTTTTAGCCTGCCAGTTAGTCACTATATAAAAAGTATCACCAAGCTTATCGATATCAAATTCATGCCCCTCTTCACGCGGCATTAAAGCAGTAAACTCGCCTTGAGGCTGATTGGCATCCAGTATCCACATGTCGTTAGTTTCTGTGCTAGCTAAATCAATAATAATAAGGCTTTCATCACGACTTTTACCCAACCCCATAAAAAAGCTACTATCTTGCTCTTCGTATACCAACACATCTTGGTGTTGCTCACTCCCTAGCTCATGTCTAAAAACTTGATAACCTAATAAGGTTTTTAAATCCTTTTTTACATAAAATACGGTTTTATTGTCGTTCGCCCAAACAACTTGCCCCTCGGTATTTTCAAGTATATCGTCGAGCATTTTATTACTGTTTAAATCTTTAAATCGAACTGTGTAAATACGTCTGCCGTCAGTATCTTCAGAATATGCCATTAATTGCTCATTGGGACTCAGCGCCACTTCCCCTAGCTCATAAAACTCATAGCCGTTGGCAAGTTCATTCACATCAAGTAGTAACGCTTTATTAGCCATTGCCATACTGCTACTGCGATAATGGCGTGCATATTCATCATCTCCGCGAACCTCTGAGTGATACCAATACTGGCCATCTTTGACCGGTACGGTGTTGTCGTCTTTTACAATACGACCCTTAAGCTCCTCAAATAGTGTATTTTGTAATGGCTTAATGGCGGCTAATTGCTCATCACAATAGCCGTTTTCTTGTGCTAAATGCGCGAGTATTTCGGCATTTTGTCGTTCATCATCACGCATCCAATAATAATCATCACTGCGTGTTTTTGCGTGAGTAGTAAGCGCATGAGGTTGCTTTTTAGCAATAGGAAAATTAGGCAATAAGCTTAAAGAATAATCAGAAGAAGACACAAAAAAACCGCTTAAAAAATAACAATGGCGGCCAGTTTATCATAAAAATAAAAAAGCCCACTCATAGTTGAGTGGGCTAAAGCGGTATAAATTCGATAACTAAAAACTACGTGAATTTTATTGTTGTCGTTATACCTAAGGGAAGTTGATTTACTGTATTTGCTGCCAAGCCATAGTCCAGCTTTCGCCAACTCCAGGCTCAAACATAGTGTTATGCTCATCTACACGGCAAAACTCGCTAAATGGCCATGCCTTACACTGGTATATATGCCCCGTTTTAGGCTGTAGTACTTTGGTGCCCGCACTATACATATCGCCATTTTGAGGATAAATTGCATCGTATCCAAGGCTATTTACAGCAATTAATTTTTTATTTTTTTCAGCGCGATTAAAATGAACCACCGCGCTACAAATACCACTACTTTCAAGCGCAAATATTTTATTATGCCTATAAGCGACTACTAATCCTTGCTCTGTCATTCTGCCAGCGCACACCAGCGGAATATGCATATTAATATGCTCAACCACCAGCAAGCTCCAAGCATGGGGTTCACCCTGCTCTGGGGAGAGTATTTCATATTCAAACGCTAGCTGAGATAATTCACCATGCTCATCGTAAAAGCTCACACTAACCGTATCACCAACAAATAGCTGGCTATACTGATCGAGCCCAAGACAACCAATAGTTAACCATTCTCCACACGTTAATGATGAATGTATAAACACTGCAACACCTTAAAGAGTCAAACGTCGCCCATATCATATGGCTTACAACAGGCAAACTAGCTCGAAGGCTAATATGCATTAACTAAAGTATTAGGTTAAAAACCATTGTGTAATACCAATACCGACTGATTGTAATTCGCAATGTTGCAATAATCAAACAAAAGAATGTAACCGGAATTTAAAAGCAGCACTTAAGTTTATATTCATAAAAATAACACAAAAAAGCCAACCGCTTTAACGGTTGGCTTTTTTATTCAGCTGGATGCCTTGTCCTGACATGTGTTTACACATTTAGGACGGGACAGGGTGATATATAATGCTAACTCACACTCACCTTTTTACTTGTAAATGGGCGTTTAAACAGCGCCCCTATGTCAGTTAAAATAATGTACAGGCACGGCACCAAAATAAGGGTGATCAGTGTTGCAAACATAACCGCAAAACCAAGTGCTACCGCCATCGGTATTACAAATTTAGCTTGTAAACTGGTTTCAAACATAATCGGTAATACGCCAGCAAAGGTAGTTATTGAGGTAAGTAGTATGGGTCTAAAGCGGGCGCAGCCAGCCTCAATAACGGCATCTTTTATACTAATACCCGCGCGACGCGCCTGATTAATAAAATCAGTCATTACTAATGAGTCATTAATAACAACCCCTGCAGCAGCAATTAAACCAAAGCCCGACATTAAGCTAATATCTAAGCCAAACCAAAAATGCCCCCATATTGCACCCGTTAAACTAAATGGAATAACCGACATTACAATTAAAGGCTGCGAGTAACTTTTTAGTGGCACTGCCAACAAAATGTAAACCAAAATCATCCCGCCAGCAAAAAATAGCAATTGCTCATTAGCTTGCGCTTGCTGCTCCTCAATGGCACCACCTAGTTCTGACTTAACACTGGGGTATTCATCTTGTAGTTGTGGCAATAGGTTTTCTTTTACTTGCTTAACCACTTCACCCGGCTCAATTACTTCTTCATCTATATTGCCGTAAACATACACAGTACGATAACCACCTTCACGACGAATATAACTGATACCCGGTGTTTCTGTTAGTTCAACCACATCGCCCAACAACACTTCTCGACCTTGTGGCGTAGTAACAACTGCATGTTTAAGTGACGAGAACGCTTCACGCGTAAGCTTAGGATAACGCACCATCACTCGCACTTCTTCACCGCGGCGAATAACGCGCTGTGCTTCGCCACCGTAAAAGCTTGCCCCCACCTGGTTAGCAATTGATGCCAAGTCTAATCCTAGGTCATAGGCAACTGGCTTTAAGCTCATTTGTACTTCTTTGCTAGCAGGATCAATCGTTGAACTGATATCAAATAAGCCTTCTTGCTGCTGCAATAGTTGAATAAAGCGACGCCCGGCTTCATTGAGGGTATCTATATCAGAACCAAACAATAGGTAACCAAATTCGCCGTTACCGCCGCCACCTCCACCGCCAACATCATCTTGTATAGTTAACGACTTAACCCCCGCGATATTAGGCATCGCTTCACGCCAGCGGCGCGACAGCTCAAAGGCATTATATGGACGTAAATCTTCGTCAACCAATGGCGCTAAAATTTGCGCTTCGGTTCGACCTTGGTTAAATACCAATACATCACGCACCATTTTATGGCCATCTTCACGCGCTGTTTGTTTATCAACCTCAAGTACCATAGCTTCTATTTGGCGTATCGCGTTAATGGTTTGGATGTCTGATACATTATCATTCATTTCAACATTAATTTGCGGGAAGTCATGCGGCACTTTAGGTGACGGGATCATTCTTACCTGATTAGACGAGATTAACGCAAAAGTAAAAATTAACAGCGCAATAAAGCTAAATAACACCGTCCAGCGCCATTTGATACAATTAATAATAAACTGCCTATAAGGCCCATTTACAAAGCCAAAAAAGCGCTTATTAAAACGTGCTCGCCAGCCATTAGGGTTTATAGGTGAAAAGTGAGTATGCGCAATATGCGCTGGTAGTATTAGCTTAGATTCTATTAAGCTAAATATTAAACATAAAATAACTACCACTGAAATACCATAAAAGAAGGCACTTTCAGGTCCACTTGAAAGTGTAAATGGCGCAAATACCGCAATGGTTGTGAGTACTCCGAAGGTCGCCGGGGTGGCAACTCGTTTTGCGCCATTCACTACATTAACAACACCGCCGCCTTTTTTCTCTATTTCGGTGTAGGCACTTTCACCTATGACTATGGCGTCGTCCACCACAATTCCCAGTACCATAATAAAGGCAAACAAAGACACAATATTAATCGTGATGCCAAATAATGGCATCAACATCATCGCCCCTAAAAAACATACCGGTAAACCAATCATTACCCACAGTGCCAGCTTAAAACGTAAAAATAATGAAAGCATAATGGCAACTAAAATAGCCCCTTGAAACAAGTTAGCTTTCATCATATCTAAGCGTGCATTAAGGTAGTATGTCATGTCCATTAATGGCTCTAAACGCACACCCAATGGTAGCTCTTTATTTTTTTGGTCCATGTAGGCTTTAACAGAATCGGCCACCGGAATAATATTTTGCTCTTCGGTGGCTTTAACCGATAAATAAACCGCATTTTCGCCGTTAAATTTAAAGTAGCGCTCACCTTCAACAAACTGATCTTTAATAATCGCAATATCTTGTAGCAACACCTTGGCACCATTGGCGCCAATTTTTACCGGAATTTGCCTAAACTCTTCACCAGAATAAAACTGATTTTCTACTCGCACTGAAATAACGCCAGCATCAGTTTTTAATTGCCCAGCTGAAAAGTTAGCCGAATAGCGGCGTACTGCATTCGCTACATCAGAGAGTGTTAAGTTATATTGGCGCAGCGTGTCAGGTTCTATTTCTATGGCAATTTCATCCAGTGGCACATCGTTAACCACTAAGGACACATTCGATAACTGTAATAGCTCATCTTCAATTTGATTAGCTATTGGCTTAAGTTCAGTCAGTGGTAAATCGGCAACGAGCGTCATACCAATTACATCTTGACGAAACTCTATTTGGCTAATGGTGACCGGTTCCATTCCCGCTGGAAAGGTGGCAATACCATCAACACGCAGTTTAACCTTATCGAGGACATCGGTAAGTTCTGCGTCGGTATTAATTTCAAGGGTGGCAGAACCGCCATTACGAAATGCGCGATACACCCCTTTTTTAATTTCGGTAATATCTTTTAACGACTCTTCAACTTTTATTAAGATACTTTCTTCAATTTCTTGAGGCGATGCCCCTGGGTAGTTTGCATTCACCGTAATATAGTTAACTTCTATATTGGGGAACATTTGTCGCTGAATCGTAAAGTAGCTAATAACCCCCATTACAATGATAAAAAACATCATCAAATTAGCAGCTACAGAGTTGTTAGCAAAATAGGCAATTAACCCTGTTTGTTTGGTTGTATTGGGTAGTTCTGTGCTATTCATAACTCATGCTACCTTTATAGTTTTTCTGTTGATGTGCGCTCTGCAGCATCTTCTGATTCAGTAAGCCCTGCTATTTTTACCGCCATCCCTTTTTGTGGGTATTCAGGTAAAGTAACAACAAGCTGATCGTCTGCCTCTAAACCATCACTAATATAGAAGTACTCACCTTCTTCGCGAATTACTTTTACCTTACGTGGTTCTAACTGCTGCTCATCATTAACTATCCACACGGTTTGGTTATTTACGAGCTCTTGCGGTAAACGATAGATATTATTGAGCATAGTACCGGCAAAATTTACTTGTACATAAGTACCAAACTTAATTGCAGGCTGCTGATTTACAAGTCCATAAGGGTCTTCAATTCTAACCACTAGGCTGCTCATACGAGTGGCGTTATCTACAATCCCTAAATCGCGGTCTATCACGGCTTGGCGAGTAAACCCATTTAACCCTGTTTTAATAACCGTTGCGGTTACCCCTTTAACGCGATCAGGTAAAAACACACTGTCAAAACCAGCAATAGGAATAATCACTTCACCTGTTTCAATATTATTAAGCTCAGCCACTTGAGCGCCCATGCTGACAAACTGACCTACACCTACGTTGCGACTCACCACTAATGCATCATAAGGCGCGCTCACTTCACAATTATCTAAGTCACGCTGCGCTCGTTTTAATGCAGCTTGTGCTGACTTAACCGAAGCCTGTGCACTCAATACTTGTGGTTTGCGTAAAAATAAGTCAGTGCGTGCTTTATTAGGAAAACGTTTTGCTTCATCTTCAGCTACTTGAGCCTGAGCCTGCTCTTCTATAAGCGTAGCTTGAGCGCGGGCTAATTCGGCCTCGGCTTGCAGCACTGCTGCTTCGTAGTTATCTTTTTCAATTGTAAAAAGGATTTCGCCGCGACCCACGACCCCACCTGCTACAAAATTTGGATGCCAGCTAATTACTTCACCTGACACTTGTGCTGAGAGCTGAGTGTTTTCTAGCGGCTGCATTTCACCATAGCTATTAATGATGACTTGATGATCGTTAGCAGCAACAGCTTCAACCTGTACAGTTGGACGAGTGTCTATGACTTCTTTTTTGTCTGACTCTTTTGCAATCGCATTAATTGCAAAAAAACCAACTACACCTAATGCCAGAGCTACGAATGGAAAAACCCATCTAAGTACATTACCTTGCATTTATTTATTACTCCCAAATTTCTATTAGCATCATAATACCAAAGCTTGTTGAAACATTAACGTGACATTTGTAAGCAACTGTTACAAAAAAAGCATTTTTTATGCTTCTTCAGCTTCTATTAAATGCTTAAATTAAAGCTCGTTAAGTGTAGTAAAATGGTTTGTTACAAATTTTTACCATTATAAATCATAAAGCTAATCACTTTTTGTTAGTATTTAGTAACGATACTGTGCGAAACAGCATGATATTACGTACAGTAAAATTACATTAACAACTACAAAAGACAAACTATGAAATTAACCACACTTACTTTGGCGCTTAGTATAGCGCTTGGCAGCAGCTATGCTGTTGCTGCAGAAAAAAAGAAGAAAAAAAGCCACAAACATTAAGTGAAATGATTAAAGGTCAAACCGAATTTGCCGGCATTTTTAATCTTTACCAAGATGAAGAAACCGGCGACCACCTAATGGTCATTAACGAGTCGCAGCTCGATACCCCTTTTGTTTACTTCGCACATACCATTGACGGCGCGACTGATGCGGGTCATTTTCGTGGCGCGTACCGTGAAACCAAGTTAATTGAATTTAGAAAATACTTTGATCGCATCGATATTATTAGCAAAACCCCACGCTATTTATTTAATGAAAATAGCGCGCTAGCTAAAGCCAGTGAGGCAAACATTAGCGAAGCGGTACTTGCAAGTATAAAAATAGAAAAACAAGAAGAGGATAAAATAGCCTTTAATGTTAACAAGCTATTTTTAAGTGAAGCGCTGCATAAAGTATCACCAACACCTAACCCGAATGATAAAAATGCTAAAAAGCGATTTAAAGTAGGTAAGTTAGATGATAAAAAATCACGCATCATCAAACAGCGTCCTTACCCTAATAACCTAGATGTGGTTGTTGATTATGTTTTTACCAATAGCAGCCCAACCGTTCGAGGGTCAGGTGCGATAAGCGATCCACGAAGTGTGTCAGTAAAAGTACAGCACTCATTTGTAGCTTTACCTGATAATAGCTACCAACCTCGCTTTGATGATGCACGCATTGGTTATTTCACCAATCAGTTTGATAAAATGACATCAACTGACTGGGCACCATACCAAGATGTAATTAAGCGTTGGGATCTACAAAAGAAAGATCCAAGCGCAGCACTTTCAGAACCAGTAAAGCCAATTACCTGGTGGATAGAAAATACCACGCCTATTGAGTGGCGAGATACTGTACGTGACGCTGTACTTGCTTGGAATAGCTCATTTGAAAAAGCAGGCTTTAAAAACGCACTTGAAGTGAAAATACAGCCTGATGATGCCGATTGGGATGCCGGTGACATTAACTATAATGTACTGCGTTGGACTTCATCGCCTAAGCCACCTTTTGGTGGATATGGACCAGCATTAGCTAACCCACTAACCGGTGAAATTTTAGGCTCAGACATTATGCTTGAGTTTGTATTTATGAAAAACCGCTGGATATACGATACGCTTTATACTCAAGGCACGATGAGCCATACACAACCAGGAAGCAACACTGAGCTTAATTGTTCTTTAGGTCATGAGTTACAACAAAACCTAATACTTGCAAAAGGCTTAGCAAATGGTGCTGATATTGAAGATACTGAAATGTTACGCCAAGGCTTAACTCAGTTGGTTTTACATGAAGTAGGGCATACTTTAGGTCTTAATCACAACATGAAATCTTCTATTTTGTGGGATGAGAAAGAAGTTCACGACAAAAGTAAAACTCAAGGTATAGTGACCGGCTCAGTAATGGACTATGCGCCAGCAAATATAGCGCCAACGGGTGTAACTCAAGGCGATATCTTCCAAACTAAACCCGGTCCATACGATGATTGGGCAATAAACTACGGCTACAGCGCAGCTCTTAAAGATGAAGCAGCAGAACAAGCTCGTCTTGATAAAATACTCGCTCGCTCAAGCGAACATGCACTGGCCTTTGGTAACGATGCCGACGATATGCGTGCACCAGGTCGCCATATAGACCCTCGCGTGATGATTGGCGATTTATCGTCTAACCCTGCAGCTTATGGTGCAGATAGAATGGCACTGATCAATACACTATTTTCTGAACTTAAAGACAAAGCTACAGTAAAAGGCGAGTCTTACCAACAGCTTGTTACTTCTGCTAACAGCCTATTTGGCCAATACCGTGCGCAGGCAGGTGTGGTATCTCGTCAAATTGGAGGGGTTTATGTAGAGCGTGCCGTAGTGGGCGATGAAAATGCAGCAAAGCCTTTTACACCGGTACCACTTGAGCGCCAAACCCAAGCAATGGCTATTTTAGCTGAGTATGTGTTTGCTCCAAATGTACTGCAAAGTATGCAGCCTTTGTATAACTTTATGCAGCAACAGCGTCGTGGGTTTAATCATTACGGTAAAAACGAAGACCCTAAACCGCATAAAATGATTTTAGGCATGCAAAAGAGTGTACTAGCGCAACTGCTACACCCTGCTGTGTTACTACGTATTTCAGATACTGCTTTATATGGTAATGAATACAGCCTTACGCAATTTATGGAGGATTTAACTGCAAGTATCTTTGTTGATGGTAAAACCGCTAATTCAATCAGTCATAATTTACAGATTGAATATGTTAATCAGTTAATTGCGATTGCAGGCCTAGAAAAAGCAAGTAAATACGATAACTTAGCAAAAACAGCTGCGCTATATCAGCTAACTCAAATAGCCGATCAAGATGTTGCATGGGGTGCAGACACCGCAACCAAAGCACATAAAAAGTATATCGATCGCTTAATTAGCAAAGCGCTAGAAGCGTAAATAACACTGAGTAAACCAAGGCCACGTTTTACGTGGCCTTTTTTACACTAATTCAAAGGTAAATAGTACCTTTTAGGTACCTTACGGCATGACCCGTCAATGTTACTGTTGTATCACCCACTTCACAGTAAAGCTTCCCGCCTCGTTGTGAGGCCTGATAAGCACTTAAAGAGTTTTTGCCAAATTGTTCTGCCCAATAAGGGGCAAGCCCGGTATGAATTGAGCCGGTCACAAAGTCTTCATCACCACCACTGGCAGGCCAAAAATAACGAGAAATAAAGTCATACTCAACACTTGCTGCTGTTGCAACCACATCTAATGGGGCTAATTTTTTTAGTTGTGCAGAGTCGGTAATTAAGCTCTCTACTTGCTTAGCAGATTCATAAATAGCAAAATAAGCTTGGCGGTTTTTAAGCACTTTAACAGGTTGTATAGACAGGCCTGCTAATAAAGCATCGGGGATGTGCTCAGCCCCTTCAGGGGGTTGTTTTGGAAAGGTCATAGCAAAGCTGCCATCGTTTTTCTTATTAACAATCAGTTTGCCCACCGCCTCTGCGCTAAAGCAAACCTGCGCTATGTTATGTTGCTCACAAAGCACATAGGCCGCTGCTAAAGTGGCGTGGCCGCAAAAATCAATTTCCATTAATGGCGAAAACCAACGTATTGCAAAGCTTCCATCTGCCAGCTGACAGGTAAAAGCTGTTTCAGACACGTTGTTTTCCGCAGCGATATTCAGCATAAGATCATCACTAAGCCAAGACTCCAGTGGGATCACAGCGGCATAGTTGCCTTTAAACAGTTCACTGCTGAACGCATCGATTTGATGGATAGTTAATTTCATAGTGGGCACTTTTTATTTATTGGTCACTCAAAGTGCCACAAATGAAACTAACGGTCACTCTAATTTTACGCCAACACAGGCCTCATTCGATAATACTGCATACATGCAAACTGCACGGCATTGGTCAGTAATATCATAACAAACATTAATATATGCGAAGTACTTTGCACTGGCATAGCAAGTTCAGCAAACAAACCACAGATACCTGCTATAAATTGCAAACTAAAATAGCGCGCACTAAGGTTACTAATATTCCCTGTTCGCAGTGTTTTAAAAGTTTGTGGCATAACCCGTACTGAACTCATAATTAAACCCACATAGGTTAATCCGTTAAGCACCGAGGCAGTATCTAAGTTGGAGTTTAACAGCAACAAAAAGGGTAATAACGAAAAGCTAAGCATACCAAGTAGCTGCAGCTTTTGACGCTTAACTGCATTATAGCGAGCAAAAAAGTATAAAATCAGTCCGCTTAAAAAGCCTGTCGCAAAAAACGGCAAGGCAATGTAAAAACGAGAAAAGTAAAGATTGTAGCTTATAAAGTACACACTTTGCGCTAAACCAAATGTCATCATTAACAGTGACACACCTGATACACTGCGGTTTTTTATAATTTTATTAAGTAACGGTAAAAAACTAAAAACCAAAATAAACACTGACAAAATAGGCAAATAATACGCCAAAGTAGACCTCGCTCGTTACATAACTGTTAATAAAAGGAAGAAATAAAACATTTTTTAAACATTTGTTTTTAAAGGTTTTATTTTTAAGCGCGCATTGTAGTGCTGGCTAGGTTTTAAACAAGTCTCGCGTTTACTTTAGTTTTCCTTGATGGCAACTTGAGTATACAAAAACCGTTGCCTTAACTTCACAGCTTCATTATTCTTTAATTGCAATGCAAATGATAACTGTTATCATGCGTATATCAGTAAGTTAACGTACAAGTTTAAGTAATGAGAAAAACACTATTTAAAGTTCATAGTTGGTTGGCGCTAATTGCCATTATTCCGTTAATTGTTATTAGTATTACCGGCAGTGTTTTAGTGTTTAAAAGTGAAATTGATGGCTTACTGATGCCCGATAAACACTTTGTGGTACAGCAGCAAGCCGCACGTTTACCTATGGATTCATTAATTGATAAAGCCGAAGCAGCCTTTCCTAAATATGTATTAGGAAGCTGGGAGCTTTTTAATAACAGCACCGCTGACCGACTTTATTTGGTTAAGCGTGGAACTGACGATTGGTTTAAGTTGCATTTAGACCAATACACCGGAGAGGTTTTATCAGAACCAGTTAGCACAACTCATTATTTTACCGACTGGTTTTTAGAACTCCATTACACCTTTTTACTTAACGACTTAAAAAGCTTACCTGGGCAAACAGGTACCGTATTAGGCTTCTTTTTTGCTCTATTTTTATTAACCTTAGGTATTACTGGCTTAATTATTTACCGTAAGTTTTGGCAGCGACTATTTAGCGTACGCTGGCGCGCAACTTTACAAATAGTACTTAGCGATATCCATAAAATGACTGGGGTATTAGGCTCACCTATCCTTATCGTTTTAGCGATTACCGGTGGCTATTTTAATGGCGCTGTGTGGTATCACGAAGTAATAGAACACGCAGAAGAAGAGCACTACACTATTACAAATAAATTATATAGTGACGACATCTCTTTTGAGCGCATTCTTAATGATAGCAAGCTGCAAATACCCAGTTTTAATACAACTTTTTTAGTTTTCCCGCGAGAGCCTGATGAAAATATTACTCTTTACGGCGAAGTAAATACCAGTAACCTACTTACCAGTGAATACGCCAATACCATAACCTACAATAAGCAAACAGGTGAACACATGGCTAATTGGGATATTCGAGAGGCTGGTGCGGGTTGGCAAGTAATAGATAGCTTCAGAAAACTACACTTTGGTTATTTTGCTGGGCTTATCAGTAAAATACTATGGTGTATTGTTGGCCTTAGTCCTGTATGGCTGGCTGGTACAGGCTTGTATTTGTGGTTTACCCGCCGCAAACGTAAAAAGCACTCACAAAAAAATCGCTTAACTCAACGACGAAACGCGAATGCTTGATAAACAAACCACTTCAGTATAATGTTAATTCAAACAATGGAGTGGTTTATGAAAATAAAAACAATCTTGATAGTCATAGGTTTTTTATCAGTAGCAGGATGCTCAAGCACAAGAGCACCTCAAGAGCAGCCTCAACTAAAACTTACCTCTTTGCTAAACCATAGCTTATTTAAAACACAAGAGACTGTCTCTAAGGATGAGCTTTTTAAGCTTCCTGAAGCTGAAAAATCAAAGTTTTTAGCTTTCGTTGCAAAGCAGCAAGCATCCAAAATGCGCATGGATATCATTGTTTATAACTACCTAGAAAATAAACTCTCTGATTTTAGTTATCATGGCGATACATTAACTTCGATGCAGGCGCTAGATCATGGGCATGGCAACTGTATAAGCTTAGCCGTATTAACACAAAGTTATGCTGCACTTTTAGATTTAGAAACAAGCTTTCAAGAAGTAACTAGTCAGCCTGTTTTCGCAAAAGAAGACAACCTAGTTTATGTAGCAAAACACTTTAGAACTAAAGTGTATGCCCCAGAAGAAAATGACACTAAAAAAGATCCAAATAAAATTTTATTTATCAAGCCAGGTTCATTAATTGACTATTTCCCAACCCGAGGAAGTATGTATTCAGGCAGTGCTGACATCAATGATTTAATTTCTAAGTTTTATAGTAACTTAGCTGCAGATGCATTAGCTGTAAAAGATTATGATTTAGCATATTCAAATATATTACAAGCCAATAAATACACACCTACAGATCCTGAGCTTTTTAACTTAGCTGCAGTATTACATAGGCGTACTGGCGACTCTCAAAGTGCTAAAAAGATATACAAGGCCGCGATAAATCAGCAGCTGATAAGTATTAATTTACTAACTAATTATCAATTTTTAGCAAAAAAGATGGGAGATAAAAAGCTAGAAGAGCAATTAGATGCAAAGCTTTTTTTTAAAGAAAAAGACCCATATGAGCTATTAACACTGGCTAAAAACGACTTACAAACAGGTCGACTTTACAAAGCTAAAAGGCATATCGTTCAAGCTATAACAAAAGCACCTTATATTGCTGAGTTATACCTAGAGCTAGCTAAGATTCGCCATCAGCAAGGGCACTATCAACAAACTAAAGCACTGCTTAAAAAAGCAATGGAGCTAGAAAAAGACACGCAAAAATTAAATGTATATCAAGCTAAGTTACTATCTATGAAAACAAGAAAGTAACTTAGCTAAATAAGCTTTTAAAGCGAATAATAAAAGCTTAACCACGCGCGCATTTCATCTTCAAAACTGTCGCCTTCAACACGCGACAGCCCAGCATTAAAAGTTAGGTCGTTTACGCCTGCAGGCCCCATCCCAAAGCTAAAATCACCTTGGTATTTTAAGCCATAACTTTGTGCATAAACGCTACTGTCTAATTGATGTTGCTTGTAATAAAGCCAAGGCATGCCTTCTTTAAAGCTGATGCCACCACCATAACCTTGGTAACGCTCTGCAGTTGCACTGTAATAAGGCAGTTCAGCAGCAAGTACAAACTCGCTACTTTGTTGCTGATTAATCAAGTTAGAGCTAAACCCACCTAAAGCTAAATCACTATCGTCTCGCTGTTTTTGTTCAAAGCTCACAAACATGGGAATATTAAATGCTTTGCCAAATACTTTTGTTGCCAAGTCATAACCTTGCCAATGACGACTGTGATTCCGCCCATCATAAATACTGGCATAAATACTCTGCCCT
>NZ_BADW01000055.1:0-57787 GCF_000241165.1 Pseudoalteromonas sp. BSi20439 | reverse complement strand
TGGTTAACATCGCAAGGTTTTTTTATTTAGAAGTTAGGTGTTTTGCTCGAGACCCGCAGCCCGTCGCCCGCTAACCTTCGTATTTTAAGCTAAATGCTCTCGGGCTAAATATTCTAACGATTGCATTTCTTGCAGGCGACTAATACAGCGTTTAAATTCAAAGTTTAAATTGCCTTGTGTATAGAGCTCGGTAATGGGTTTTTCCGCAGAGATAATTAAGGTAACGTTACGCTCATAAAACTCATCTACCAACGCAATAAAACGCCTTGCTGCATCATCATTATTTTGTCCAAGCTGTTTTACGTTTGATAAAATAACTGTGTTATATAATCGGCTTATTTCCATGTAATCCACTTGGCTACGTGCGGTTTCACACAGTTCGCTAAATTCAAACATAACGATGCAATCAGACACCTTGCGGGTTTTGATCATCCGCCCTTCTATTTCAATTGGGGTGTCTACTTTACCGGCCTCAGGGGAGAGCTTATCAAAGTATTCAAATAGGTTTTTATCAGCTTGCTCATCAAGCGGGCTGTGAAAAATTTCTGCTTGTTCCAGTGTACGTAACCGGTAATCAACACCGGAATCTACATTTACTATTTCAGTATGCTTATTCACTAAGGCAATAGCCGGTAAAAAACGAGCGCGTTGTAAGCCGTTGCGGTATAAATCATCAGGTATAATATTAGAGGTTGCAACCAACACAATACCACGAGCAAATAGCGCCTCCATTAAACCACCGAGCAGCATGGCATCGGTAATGTCTTGAACAAAAAACTCATCAAAACAAATTATGTCTGTTTCTGCTTTAAAAATATCGGCAACTGTTTCTAATGGGTTTGCTGTGTTGTTTAACTTTTTAAGCTCGTCGTGTACTCGGTGCATAAAACGGTGAAAATGCACTCGCATTTTTCTATCGCCCGGTAAAGCTTCGTAAAAAGTATCAACAAGGTAAGTTTTACCACGGCCTACGCCACCCCAAAAGTATAAACCTTTAATGGGAGCTGGCTCTGCTTTATTAAAAAGCTTTGCAAAAAAGCCTTTAGATTGTGGTTTTGCTTGTGTTAAATCGTCGTATAAACGCTGTAAATGACGAACTGCATTTTCTTGTGCTGCGTCATGTACAAAGTCATCGCGTTGAAGGTCTTGCTGGTATGTTTGCCAAGGAGTCATATCTATTTACAGTTAAAACACAGTTTAATTTGTAAAGCATATTAACACGCATCAATACTCAGGGTATATTAGACTTAGTATGAATTATTATTGAACTAAATTTTTTTAGTTATTTTCGCATAGAGGTGAATTTATGGGTACATTTACATGGGTAGGATTAGTGGTAGTAGTTGCTATTGCTGCATTTTTCGTTGGTGCCTTTGTCACTAAAAAACAGTTTAAACATGATGAATTAGAGCAACAAGCAGAGCAAGCTAAGCATTCGCTTGAGCAGTATCGCCAAGATGTTGCCGACCATTTAGCGAATACTGGTAAGTTAGTAAACAAAATGAAAGAAAACTACGATCAGTTATTAAGTCATGTTGAAGAAACTAATCAACTGTTACTTGAAGACAGAAATAAAGCCCCTGCTGAACCGTTTTTCTCTAAAGAAACCACCGAACAGTTACAAGCGTCATTAAAAGAACGTAGTTCAGATCGCTCAAACGCCGATGCCCAACCAGCTGATTATGTGTCGGGTAAATCAGGATTATTTGCTGGTGATGTGAATACTTCTAAAGCATCTTGATGAACTTTTTTTTGACCCCATAGTCTTTAGATATAACAGCTTTGTTGTTTTATCTTACTGATATACTTTTTTGAGGCTGCTTATTGCAGCCTTTTGCTTTTTAAGTGGAGTAAACCCTGACTATGAAAATGAAATTATCACTTATCAGTGCTGCTATTTTATCTACCAGCTTATTACTAAGTCCAACCGCCTCGTTTGCTAAATTGCCGGTTGCCGTTAATGGTCAACAATTACCAACACTTGCCCCTATGCTTGAGCAAATTACCCCAGGTGTAGTGAGTATTCAGGTTTCAGGCTCTAAAGAGGTTCGCCGACGCGGTGACCCGCTCGATTTCTTTTTTGGCAACCCGCAGCCACGTAGCCAAAAGCGCCAGTTTAGTGGTTTAGGCTCAGGAGTTATTATTGATGCTGACAAAGGTTATGTCGTTACTAACAACCATGTAGTGCAAGACGCTGAAAAAATGGTAGTCACCCTTGAAGATGGCCGCGAATATGAAGCAACAAAAATTGGTAGCGATAAAGAGTCTGATATTGCGCTACTACAAATAGACGCAGATGAATTAACCGCAGTAAAGCTAGCTAACTCAGATGACTTACGTGTCGGTGATTTTGCCGTCGCAATTGGTAACCCTTTTGGTTTAAGCCACACGGTTACCTCAGGTATTGTTAGCGCATTAGGCCGCAGTGGCTTAAATATTGAGGGTTACGAAGATTTCATTCAAACCGATGCCGCGATAAACCAAGGTAACTCAGGTGGGGCTTTAGTTAATTTAAACGGTGAGCTGATTGGTATTAATACCGCTATTTTAGGTGCATCAGGTGGAAATGTGGGGATTGGCTTTGCTATTCCGTCAAATATGATGAAAAACCTAGTTGATCAAATTGTAGAGCATGGTGAAGTACGCCGTGGTTCGTTAGGTATTTCAGGCCGCCCTCTTGATGCAGGTCTTGCTAAAGCACAGCAGCTTGATGTTAAACAAGGGGCTTATGTTATGCAGGTAATGGATGACACCGCAGCCAGCAAAGCGGGAATTAAAGCAGGCGATGTAATTATTAGCATTAACGGCAGTGAAATTAGCGGATTCCATGAGCTACGCAGTAAAATTGCCACCTTAGGTGAGGGTCGTGAAGTACAGTTGGGGATTTACCGTGACGGTAAAGTTAAAAATGTGGAAGTAACCCTAGATGGTGCATCAGGCATTACCGCTGCGGGCGAAGAGTTACACCCAGCATTCCAAGGTGCAACGCTTGAAAACGTGAAGAAGAACAAAATGAAAGGGATTGAGGTGACCTCTGTCGACCCTCGTTCGCCATCAGCACGAGTAGGCCTTGAAGAAGGCGATGTTATTGTGCAAGTAAACCGTCAACGAGTAGAAAGCATTCGCGACATGAACAAAATTATCGAAGATATTCAAGGTAATATTGTGTTAGGTGTGAAACGCGGACGTGAATCTATTTTTGTATTAATTCAGTAATAATACAATAAAAGTAACAGCGGCACTTGCCGCTGTTATTTTTTTGTGCCATCATAAAGGGATTGCTCACTAACAATAAGAATACCGTGCTAAAACTTCTAAAATTTGTACTTCCTCCTCTATTTGCCGGTTTAGGCATTGCTTTTTTAGTGGTTTTTTTTAGCCCTAACATGCGCACTGCATTGCTACCTAACGTGCCGCTACCCAGTGCAATGACTGCAAGTCATTTGAGCTTTTCTGACGCAGTTAAGCGCGCAGCGCCATCGGTTGTCACCATTTTTTCAGAAAGCATTTCTAAAGAGCCACGCTATAAACGCCAAAATACGGTGCAAGAGCTTGGTTCTGGGGTGATCATGTCACCTGACGGTTATATTTTGACTAATTACCATGTGATCAATAATGCCGATCAAATACTGGTTATTCTTACTGACGGCAGACGTTTTTTTGATGTGCAACTCATTGGCTTTGATACTATTACCGACTTAGCATTATTAAAAATAAATGCCAATCACCTGCCTGTTATACCCGTTAACGATAACTACAGTTCGAGTGTAGGCGATTTAGTATTAGCCATCGGAAACCCACTTAACTTAGGGCAAACCATTACTCAGGGGATCATTAGCGCCACCGGTAAGCAAAAAATTACCGACAGTCCTTACAATAACTTATTGCAAATGGACGCTGCTATTAACGTAGGTAACTCTGGTGGTGCACTGGTAAATTCTAATGGCGATTTAGTAGGGATCACCTCTGCCCAGTTTAAAACCCGTGAAAACTTAAATATACAAGGGATCTTTTTTGCGGTGCCTTACACCTTGGCAAAAGAGGTAATGGGCAAACTTATTCGCCATGGTCGTGTTGTGCGCGGCTATTTGGGCTTTGAAGGCACAGCGGTAGACAGTACAGGTAAAGAGGTCAATGATAGCTTAACGCCCGTTGCAGGCATGCGTATTACCAACCTAGACCCTTTAGGCCCTGCATGGCAGGCGGGTATAGAAGAGCAAGATATTGTGATTAAAATTGCTGGGCTTTCAGTGGCTAATCCACAAAATGTATTGAAAAAAATAGGCAGTACCGAACCGGGGAAAGAAATTGAGTTTGAGCTATACCGTAACGGTAAAATACAAAAAATAATGGTGAAAGTAGCAGAGCTTGAAACCAAGCTATAAAGCGCTTATTTATACTTTGGCATTAGACATAAAAAACGCGATAGATTATCGCGTTTTTATGGATTAGAATAATAATCGTATTAGTATAACTAATTGCTTTTGCGTTTGATGTTAGCACCTAGCGCACTGAGTTTATCTTCAATACGCTGATAACCTCTATCTACATGATAAATACGATCAACAACCGTTTCGCCTTGGGCTACAATCCCCGTTAGAATAAGACTCGCTGATGCACGAAGGTCAGTTGCCATTACTTGCGCACCCGATAAGCTTTTTGTTTCACCACAAAAGGCCGTATTGCCTTCTAAGCGAATATTAGCGCCCATACGTTGTAGCTCAGGCACATGCATAAAACGATTTTCAAAAATAGTTTCGGTAATCGTCGCACTACCATTAGCCACCACATTTAATGCGGTAAACTGCGCTTGCATATCGGTTGGAAAACCTGGATGAGGCATAGTTTTAATATTCACCGCTTTTAGCTCTCGGCCTCGCATGTCTAAATAAATACTGTCATCGTGCACTTCTAATAACGCATTGGTTGCACGTAGTTTTTCTATTACTGGCTCAAGTGAATGAAAGTCGGTCATTTTACATAGTACTTCGCCGCCAGCCATCGCTGCAGCCACTAAAAAGGTACCTGTTTCAATACGATCCGGTAATATGCGGTGCTCACAACCTGATAAACGCTCAACCCCTTCAATCTCAATACGGCTTGAGCCCGCACCACTGATTTTAGCCCCCATAGCAATTAAGCAATTGGCTAAATCGATAATTTCGGGCTCGCGCGCTGCATTTTCTAGTACTGTTTTACCCTCGGCGAGCGTTGCCGCCATCAGTAAGTTTTCAGTAGCACCTACGCTGATCATTTCCATGAAAACTTCAGCGCCTTTTAAGCGACCATCTACTTTGGCATTAATATAACCGTTTTCAACGGTTATTTGAGCGCCCATACGCTCTAAGCCTTGAATATGAATATCAACCGGGCGCGCACCAATAGCACAGCCACCAGGTAAGGATACTTGTGCCTCACCAAATCGAGCGACTAAAGGACCAAGTGCAAGCACTGACGCACGCATTTGCTTTACTAAGTCATAAGGCGCTAACGTGCTATTTACCGTTGCACCATCAATAATGAGTGAATCGCCCTGCCACTGAACATCAGCGCCTAACGTTTTCAGTAAGGCTTCGGTCGTGATGATATCGCGAAGATGTGGTACGTTAGTGAAAGTACTTTTGCCATCAGCTAATAAAGCTGCAAATAGAATCGGAAGAGCTGCGTTTTTAGCGCCAGAAATAGTTACTTCACCAGCGAGTGAAGTGCCACCTTGAATTACAAATTGATCCATCTAAGGGGCCTTATTTATTGCGGTAAAATGAATTTTTGCTCACGTTTCCACTCTGTCGGAGTAAAAGCGCGGATAGAAACAGCATGAATGGTACCGTCTGAAATAGTGTTCATTAATGGGCCATACACTAGCTGTTGCTTTTTAACACGACTTAATCCGTCAAAGCATTCACCGACAGCGATTACTTCATAATGACTGCCATTGGCTTTTACATGTACTTCAGCTAACTGAAGTTCGTCGCGTAATAATGTTTCGACTTGACTCGTTTCCATAACTCTCACTCAAATAGGGTTGTAACCTGGCCTAACTGCATAAGGTTTTGCAGTTGTTCAGGTGGGTTTTGCAATTCAAGGCGAATGCCTTGTTGCTTAAATTCTGTAAAAGAGTGAATTAACCAAGCTAAGCCGGCTGTGTCAACCCTTGTCACCTCACTTAGGTCAAAATAAAGGGTTTTATGCTCAGTTTGTCGCTTAGTGTTCAGAAGCCGTTCATTGCCAATTGAATTATGAGTCAATTCACCACTGACTCGTAGATGCTGTTCATCGACTTGGCTGATTGCCAATTTAGTCATTTGTGTCGCTGCCTCTAAACTGAACCGGTAACTTACTTTTTTGCTCTAACAGGTCGCTAACGTGGTCAATACCTTGTTGGCGTAAAATGCCCTGAAGCTCACTTTGTTTTGCATCAAGTAAGCTAATGCCTTCAGCAATCATATCGTAAGCGCGCCATTCGCCACTTCTATCTTCACGTACTTTAAAATCAATTTTAATATCAGGCTTACCGGCTTCTACAATTTTGGTTTTTATCATCACCACATCTTTGCCTTTAAAAGGCTGCTCGGCAGCAAATTCAACTTGTTGATTAGTATACTGGGTAAAAACGCCAGCATAAGTGGCAACAAGGTACTCTCTAAACGCGCCAATAAAACGCTGAATATCTTCAATTGCTTTTGCTTTTTCTGCTTTGTCGGTAATGGCGCGTACCTTAGACACTTCGCTACCTAACACTCTTAGTGCTGCATATTTGTAGTCAATGTAAGGCATCAGCTCTTCTTCAACGATGACCCTTAAATGTTCTTTGTTGGTAGATATTAATGGCTGGTCTTTGGTAATACGCTCAAAAGTATTATCAGCAACCTGACGCACCATTTTATTCGGATCAACCAATTTAACTTCATCGGCATGCACGCTTTGTACTAGCATTAAACTTACCAATGCGACATTTGCTAAAAATGTTTTCAACATAATAATTACTCACTACCTTGGTTGAATAAAAACTGGCCAATTAATTCTTCAAGTACCAATGCCGACTTAGTATCAGTGATTGAATCGCCACTTGCTAATGCTTTGCTTTGCACCCCAAATAAATCGTCAATAGCTTGGTCTTGCGCACTGTTTGCAACATCTTCGCCTAAACAACGTTGTTTAGCTGAATCTGAGGCGATCACAGGGTTAATACCTAAATATTGCTCGCCTAAAATACCCGAGGTTAAAATTGAGATAGAACTGGTGTCTGAAAAACGACATAAATACTGCGCATCAATACTCATGTTCACCACAGGTAAAAACTCTTGCGGGTGCACATAAATTGACTCGACACGACCAATAACAACTCCCCCTACTTTAATAGGCGCGCGAGTTTTTAATGAGCCTATATTTTCAAACTTGGCGTTTAATGTGTAGGTTTCACCTGAGCCGCTAATACCTGAATTAGCCACTTTAAGCGCTAGCATTGAAAACGCCAAAATACCTAGTGCGACAAAAAAACCAACTAAAATTTCTAATTTCCGTGAATTCATTATTTAATACCCTATTAGCTAGTAAACATTACCGCTGTCAAAATAAAGTCAAAACCTAATACCGCCAGTGATGAGTGCACCACTGTTTCTGTTGTTGCCTTACTGATCCCTTCTGATGTAGGAATACAGTCATACCCTTTATAAAGCGCAATCCAAGTGACAACAATCGCAAATACGATACTTTTAATTAAACCGTTTAGTATATCTTTTTCAAACGACACCTGAGCTTGCATTATTGACCAAAAGCTTCCAGTATCAACGCCTAGCCAATCAACACCCACCAAGTGAGCACCAATAATAGCGACCGCTGAAAAAATTAACGCCAGTAACGGCATACTAATTAAGCCAGCCCAAAATCGCGGCGCAATAATACGCCTAAGCGGGTCGATAGCCATCATCTCTAGCGACGATAACTGCTCGGTGGCTTTCATTAAACCGATTTCAGCCGTCAACGCACTGCCTGCCCTACCTGCAAATAATAATGCAGTAACCACAGGCCCCAGCTCACGTAACAAGCTAAGCGCCACTAGAGGTCCAAGGCTGTCTTCTGCACCATAATCAACTAAAACGGTATAACCTTGCAGAGCTAAAACCATGCCGATAAATAAGCCCGACACCACAATAATCAACAGCGATTGTGAACCAACCATGTAGAGTTGGCGCACCAGTAGAGGCGTACCTTTTTTAAAATTGGGTAAATGCCATAGTGCACTTGCTAGCATTTGCGTTGAACGCCCAAGTGCAGCAAAACGACCCAGTGTTTTATGGCCTATTTTTTGTAGTAAATCCAACATTACTGCGGCTCTCCTAACAGTTCATCTGCATAGGTTTGTGCTGGATAATGAAATGGTACAGGCCCATCTGATAACCCTTTTAAAAATTGTTGCACCAGTGGTGATTCATGCTGACGCATTTCATCTGGCGTGCCGCTTCCAATCACACCTTGCTCGGCAATAATAATAACATGGTCGGCAATGCTCATTACTTCATTCACATCATGTGTAACAATCAAAGAAGATAAACCAAGCACTTCATTTAATGACTTAATCAGCTTAACCAACACTCCCATTGAAATGGGATCTTGTCCTGCAAAAGGCTCATCATACATAATAAGTTCAGGATCAAGCGCTATAGAGCGAGCCAAAGCTGCACGACGTGCCATACCACCAGATAACTCTGAAGGCATTAAATCTTTAGCACCACGTAAGCCAACGGCTTGAAGTTTCATTAAAACCACTAGACGGATTAAGTCTTCACTGAGTTGTGTGTGCTCGCGGATAGGAAATGCGATATTGTCAAACACCGACATATCGGTAAATAAAGCACCGCTTTGAAATAACATGCTCATGCGTTTACGTGCCGCGTAGAGTTCTTTACGCGACATGGCGACTATGCTGTCTTTTTTAAATAAAATATCACCGGAGTCAGGTTTGAGCTGGCCACCAATTAAGCGCAGCATCGTGGTTTTGCCAATTCCGCTTGGCCCCATAATGGCAGTAATTTTACCCTCTGGGACATCAAAGCTCATATTTTTATATATGACCCTATCGCCTCTAGAAAAGGTAACATCCTTTACTTCTACTATTGATTGCGACAAGTCGCTCTCCATAACAATATTCTCTCATATTTCTATTTTAAGGGTTTTTTGGTCAAGATGGAAAAAACAATTCGTAAGATTTTGTAATAGCGCCGCCAAAACAGTTATAAGACTGCGATAAATTGACTTAACCGACGCTTAAACAACCAAATCAACTTAGTAAAAAATTATTTTAATAACCGTCTAATGTATTACAGCTTACTCTTTTACTTATACTTTTATGGTGGCTTTTGTTACTATTCGCGCTATCTGAATTTACACTAGCTGGCTTATCACAATGGTTACCTCGTTTGTCATTTTAATTCTCGGTTTTGCAGCTCTCGTATGGAGTGCAGACAGGTTTGTTTATGGTGCAGCTGCACTGGCTAAAAACTTTGGCGTACCAACATTAATAGTAGGTTTAACCGTGGTAGCTATGGGCTCATCGGCGCCTGAAATGATGGTATCCGCTTCAGCTGCTTTGGCTAATAAAACCGATACGGCGGTTGGTAATGCGGTAGGTTCAAATATAACTAACATACTATTAGTATTAGGTATTACAGCGCTTTTAAGACCACTTTCAGTTTCTTCAAGTACACTAAGGCGTGAAATTCCATTGGTATTACTGGTGTCTATCGCCACTTGGTATATTTTTTCAGATAACTACTTTTCGTTTTTTGAAGGCGCAGCCTTACTGTTTGGTTTTGTTGTTTTTATTGGTGGGCTTATTTTTGTATCACTGCGAGCAAAAAACCAAGACGACCCCTTTGTTAGCGAAGCCTGTGATGAAGTACCTGACAACGTACCAACCAAAAAAGCCGTTTTTTGGTTGGTAGTGGGTATGATTTTACTGCCGGTTAGCTCACACTTTTTAGTTGGCTCAGCCGTCGATATTGCTAAATACTTTGGCTTAAGTGACTTAGTAATTGGTTTAACCATAATAGCCATAGGTACCAGCTTACCTGAACTTGCAGCCTCTATTGCGGGTGTTCTTAAAAATGAAGATGACCTAGCACTGGGTAACATTGTTGGCTCAAATATCTTTAATATTTTAGCGGTATTACCGCTGGCAGGATTAATTAACCCATCGGTTATTGACGCATCAGTAGCTAACCGTGATGTTATCATTATGATAGGTGCAACCTTGGCACTTATTGCTATGTCATTGAACTTTAGAGGTCAAAGACGTATCAATAGACTAGAAGGTGGCTTGCTCATCGTCGCATTTATGATTTACCAAGGTTATATTTTTAGTCAAGTAGGGTGATCCATGGCAACGCTAAATTTTATTCAACAAGGCTTACGCGTCCTTGATATAGAACGCCAAGCACTCAACGATATCGCACAATACGTTAATGAAAGCTTTAACCAAGCGTGTCAATTAATGTATGACTGCTCAGGCCGTATTATTGTTATTGGCATGGGTAAATCGGGCCATATCGGTAATAAAATAGCAGCCACTTTAGCGAGTACTGGTAGCCCCGCATTTTTTGTTCACCCTGGTGAAGCGAGTCATGGTGATTTAGGTATGATCACTGCCAGTGATGTAGTTATGCTTATTTCTAACTCTGGCGAAACCAGTGAAGTGCTTAATATTATTCCGGTATTAAAACGCATTGGCGCTAAAATGATTGCTATGACAGGTAACGAAACGTCAACTATGGCAACATTGGCAAATGTGCATGTGTGTATTAAAGTTGAACAAGAAGCCTGCTCATTAGGCCTAGCGCCAACGGCAAGTACCACGGCAACACTCGCTATGGGTGATGCAATGGCAGTCGCATTATTGGAAGCCCGTGGCTTTACCGCAGATGATTTTGCTCTGTCGCATCCAGGTGGCAGTTTAGGCAAACGCTTACTGTTAACCTTAAAAGATGTAATGCACAGCGGTATTCACACGCCTATTATTAATGAAACGCAAACCATTAAAGACGCCCTAATTGAAATGTCAGCCAAAGGACTCGGCATGACCGCTATTATAGATGGTAACCAACAATTATCTGGTTTGTTTACCGATGGTGATTTACGCCGTATTTTAGAGCAACGTGTTGATATACACAGCACAGAAATTAATGTTGTGATGACTAAATCATGCACAACAGCCACACAAGACATGCTCGCGGCTGAAGCACTGAACATTATGGAACAAAAACGTATTAATGGTTTAATTGTGATTAATGAGCATAATCAGCCCATTGGCGCACTAAATATGCAAGACTTACTAAAAGCGGGAGTGCTATAAATGCAGTTTGAAGATCTTTACCAACCGTTAAGTGATGATGCAAAAGCGCGCGCCAAAAAAATAAAATTATTAATTTGCGACATTGATGGTGTGTTTTCTGATGGGCGTATTTATCTTGGTAACCAAGGTGAAGAGCTCAAAGCATTTAATACCAAAGACGGATTTGGCATTAAAGCCCTTATTAATAGTGGTTTTGAAGTTGCCGTGATCACAGGTCGTCACTCACAAATAGTTCAACAACGTATGAGTAGTTTAACCGTACAACATATATACCAAGGCCAAGAAGACAAACTCATCGCCTATCAAGAATTAAAACAAAAATTAGCGCTTAGCGATGAGCAAATTGCCTACATAGGCGACGATGGCCCTGATATGCCAGTAATGGAAAAAGTCGGGTTTGCAGTAGCCGTGAACGACGCCCACCCGCTGATTAAACGTTTATCGCATTATGTTACTCAGCTGCCTGGCGGCTTTGGCGCAGTAAGAGAGTTAACAGACTTACTAATGCTTGAAAACAATAAGCCACTTACCAGCCAAGGAACCAGTTCATGAATGTGGCGCGCATTATACTGAGCGTTTTATTCATAAGCTGTATGGTTTGGCTTTGGTATCCTTACTTTACTCAGGTAGATATTGTTGCGGATGAACAAACTCAAGTTATTGCTAGACCCGATTATACCGCGATTGAGCTAAAACAAACCGCTTACAATGATCAAGGTAAAGTAAGCCATAAAGTGACTGCGGTAAAAATGGAGTTATATCAACAACTCGGTTTTACCTTTTTTGAAAAACCTATATTTACGTTATATAACGAACAGCAAACATGGCGTATTAACGCTGATGAAGCCACCCTCTACGACGATCGGCAACTGGTGTTAGAGGGTAATGTGAAAGCGCTAAATTTAGTCGATAACGCAATGATCGATACGATCACAGCCGATAGCATCAATGTAGATATAAAACTACTCACTATGCAGTCACAGCAGCCAGTCGTTATTACAGGACCTAATTTAAAAATCATCGGTAAAGGCCTTGAAGCCGATTTAAAAACCGAAGTGATTAAACTTATTAACCATACGCGAACCCTATATTATGACCAATAACCTATTTAAAATTTTAATTGTTCCTTCACTACTGATTGCATTTCATAGCCATGCAGAGGAGGCCGTTGAAGCCCCTGTGGCTAATCAAATTTCAATTAGTGCTGACAGACAGGAAGGTCAATTAAAAGAAAACGTGGGCATTTTTGAAAAGAATGTTGAAATTATTCATGGTAATCGCCGCATTACCGCCGATCGTTTAGAAGTACATAAACGTGATGACTTAGGCGAGAATAAGCAACTTTTAATTGCCACAGGTAGCCCTGCTTACTTTGAAGAAACACAAGCTGATGGCACCATCATGAGCGCCAGTGCCAATGAAGTTCGCTATGATGTATCGCAACGTTTTTTAACCTTAATCGGTGATGCCAGCATCGCTCAAGCAGGTCAAAAAATTACCGCTAAAAGTATCACCTACGATATAGAGCAGCAGTTGATTAGCGCAGAAAAAGATGAAAATTCAACCGATCGTGTACACACCATTTTGGTGCCTGTTGAAAACAAAAAAGAAGACGATAAAGGCCAACCATGAGCACATTAAAAGCAGAGCTATTAGCAAAAAGCTATAAAGGCCGTGAAGTGGTGAAAAATGTTGGCCTAGAAGTCGAAGCTGGCAGTATTGTCGGTTTACTTGGCCCCAATGGCGCAGGTAAAACCACGACCTTTTACATGATTGTAGGGCTTGTACCGAGCGATAAAGGTAAAATATCAATAGATGATCAAGATATCACTTTATTACCAATGCACAGCCGAGCTCGCCTAGGGATTGGTTACTTACCACAAGAATCATCGATTTTTAGAAAGCTGACGGTTTACCAAAACTTAATGGCTATTTTAGAAACACGTAAAGAGCTTAATAAACAACAACGTGAAGATACCTTAAATAATTTACTTGATGAATTTAGCATTCAGCATATTCGTGACAGCCAAGGTATGGCTCTGTCAGGCGGTGAACGCCGCCGTGTTGAAATTGCCCGGGCATTAGCAGCAAATCCTAAATTTATACTATTAGACGAACCCTTTGCAGGGGTTGATCCTATCTCTGTATTAGATATTAAAAAGATCATAGAGCATCTTAAAAATCGAGGGATTGGCGTATTGATCACAGATCACAACGTACGCGAAACACTTGATGTTTGTGAAAAAGCCTACATAGTTTCTCATGGGGAGTTAATTGCATCAGGCACTCCAGATTACGTATTAAACGATAAAACAGTACGCGATGTTTATTTGGGCGAGCAGTTCAAGCTCTAATATTTGTGTTATTCCACTAAGCATCTGCTAAGATTAATTATACTTAGGTCTGTTGACCTTTCAAGGTTGAATTTGCAGCAGTCTGTTTGGTATTTAGGCAAGGCAGAGCCTATGTGATGTGGTATTCCCCATAAATAGGCGATAACGCAGCATCAATGCCAAACAGGCGCTGGCCTTCGGGTTCTGCCTAGGGACGATTTACTTTTTGTTGCTCGGTTTTGACTTAGCCCACTAGGTTACAAACCTCGCGCCGCGATTAAACCGCCCCTAGTTTGAACAAATTTTAATCCGTAAAGGTCAACAGACCGTAATTTAAAAGGATTGTTAGAGATAAATGAGGCAATCATTACAGCTGCGCATGGGCCAGCAACTTACAATGACTCCACAGTTGCAACAAGCAATTCGCTTATTGCAGCTCAGTACATTGGATCTCCAGCAAGAAATTCAAGAAGCGCTCGATAGCAATCCCTTGCTTGAAGTTGAAGAACAAGATTACAGCGAAGATGCTGCGGGTAAAAACGAACAAAAAGCCGATAACGATGAATCAACGCTAAGTGCTTCAGCTGACGAAAAACCTAGCGAGTATGAGCAAGACAGCGGCGAAGCCATGAGCAAAGACACCATTAGCGATGATATGGCAATGGACGTTACATGGGATGAATACATGAGCGCAGCACCTGCCTCTTCATCGGGACCGATGCCTGAAGATGAATCAATTTATCAAGGCTCTTCAACTGAAACGCTGCATGAATATTTAATGTGGCAATTGCAACTGACGCCATTTAGTCCTACAGATGAAGCCATTGCGATTGCAATAGTAGAAGCCGTGGACGACTCAGGTATTTTAACCCTTAGCTGTGAAGAAATTTTAGAAAGCTTTAATCAAGAAAACGACGACGAAGATGAAGTTGAACTTGATGAAATAGAAGCGGTATTAAAGCGTATTCAATTATTTGATCCAGTAGGAATAGCCGCGCGTAGTTTACAAGAGTGTTTGTGTATTCAACTTAATCAATTTGATAAAGACACGCCTTTTTTAAACGAAACAAAAATGATTTTAACCGATCATATTGATTTACTAGCGGCACGTGATTATCGCACGTTAATGAAAAAAACTAAGCTCAAAGAAGATGAGCTTAAAGAGATCATGACGTTAATTCATACCCTTAGCCCAAAACCGGCAGACACTATTGTCAGAGAAGAGTCAGAGTATGTTATTCCTGATGTGTCGGTTAAAAAAATTAAAGGGCGTTGGGTGGTTGAACTAAACCCTGATAGCATGCCTAAAATTAGGGTAAACAGCCAATATGCGGCTATGTCACGTACTGTTAAATCAAGTGGTGATAGCCAGTTTATTCGCTCACACTTGCAAGAAGCAAAATGGTTTATAAAAAGTCTAGAAAGTAGAAACGACACGCTACTTAAAGTAACTAACTGTATTGTGCAACAGCAACAGGCCTTTTTTGAACATGGTCCTGAGGCGATGAAGCCTATGGTGCTTAATGATGTGGCAGAAATGGTAGAAATGCACGAATCGACTATTTCGCGTGTTACTACGCAAAAATACATGCATACACCACGGGGTATTTTTGAGCTTAAATATTTCTTTTCAAGCCATGTAAGCACTGAAAACGGTGGCGAATGTTCATCAACAGCAATTCGCGCATTAATTAAAAAATTAATCGCGGCAGAAAACTCAGCTAAACCATTGAGTGATAGTAAAATTGCAGATATATTGGCAGAGCAAGGAATTAAAGTAGCAAGGAGAACTATTGCAAAATATCGCGAATCTCTAGCTATTCCCCCGTCGAATCAACGAAAAAGTTTGATTTAAGGCGTACAACAAAGAGGAAAATGTTTATGCAACTGAACTTAACTGGTCGCCATGTAGATATTACTGACTCGCTTAGAGACTACGTAAATAGTAAATTTGCAAAGCTGCAGAGGCACACTGATCACATAACGAATGTGCATGTTATTCTCGATGTAGAAAAACTAAACCAAAAAGCTGAAGCAACCGTTCATGTTAGTGGCGCTGAAATTTTTGCCTCTACTGAACATCAAGATATGTATGCCGCTATAGACTCGCTGATTGACAAGCTAGATCGTCAAGTAATTAAACACAAAGAGAAACTTGCTCGACACTAACACTATGAAACTAAGCTCACTTATCTGTCAGGACTGCAGTAAAGCTGCGGTCCTTTTTAATAGTAAAAAAAGAATTTTAGAATTTATCAGTGAATTGGCTCACAATAAACTGCCCTATTTAACCCAACAAGATATTCTCAACGCGTTAACCGCTAGAGAAAAGCTAGGGAGCACAGGTATAGGCCGAGGAATTGCAATTCCACATGGTCGTATGAGTGGTGCACAAGAGCCTCTTGCACTTATACTGGTGAGCGAAACGGCTATTAATTTTGATGCGATAGATAACCGACCGGTCGACATTTTTGTTGCCTTAATTGTCCCCGACGGTGACAATCAACAGCATTTAAAGACCTTAGCTACCATTGCAGATAAGCTCAACGATAAAGAATTTTGTAAGCAATTACGGGCGGCAAAATCCGACAATGAGCTGTACCAAGTCATTGTCAGTCAACCGTAGTAACAATAAAGGGTGATAAATGGAATTAATAATTATAAGTGGTCGCTCAGGTTCTGGTAAATCTGTTGCGTTACGGGTTGTTGAGGATTTAGGTTATTATTGTGTAGATAATATTCCTTTAAATTTATTACCATCTCTTGTTCGAAGTGTTTCCGACAGCTACAACAAAATTGCCGTAAGTGTTGATGTGCGTAACTTACCTAAAGAGCAGCAACAGTTTAATGAAATCATTGAATATTTACCTGGTTTCACTAAACCAACGGTGTTTTATTTAGACAGTGACGATCAAACATTAATTAAACGCTTTTCGGAAACTAGGCGTCTTCACCCTCTTTCTATTGATTCTCTACCGCTTGATTTAGCAATAAAAAAAGAAAAACAACTACTGGATGTTTTGATCAATCATGCTGATCATATGATTGATACCACTGATTTAAGTGTGCATCAGCTGGCTGAGTCTATCCGTGAAAAAATACTCGGTAAAAAAGACAAACAACTGATCATTACCTTTGAGTCATTTGGTTTTAAGCACGGTATACCCAAAGAAGCAGATTACGTATTCGATGCCCGATTTTTACCAAACCCGCATTGGGAGCCTGAACTTAAGCCACTCACAGGGCTAGATCAACCGGTAAAAGACTACCTAGCCAGCCACAGCATAGTACAAAAATTTACATGGCAAATTCAAACCTTTGTACAAACATGGTTGCCGCATTTAGAAAGAAATAACCGCAGCTATTTGACCATAGCCATAGGTTGTACTGGTGGACAACACCGTTCTGTTTACTTAGCGCAAACTATAGGTGAAAGTTTTGCAATGAGTCATCCTAATGTAAAAATTCGTCACAGAGAACAAGAATAACATCAAAGAGAATAGTAATGCGGTTAGAAAACACATTTTTAATAAAAAACAAATTAGGCCTGCATGCCAGAGCGGCAACAGTACTGGCACAGCTTTCTGTGCAATTTGATGCCTCAATCACTTTATTTCAAGACGATAAACAAGCCGCTGGCGATAGTGTATTAGCACTTATGTTACTAGAGAGCAGTCAAGGCAAAGAAGTGAAGGTAGTATGTGAAGGCCCTGACGCAGAACCTGCACTTAATGCAATTGGTGAGCTCATTGACCAACGATTTAATGAGCAAGAATAAAATAGTTCATCATTAAATCATCATCCTAAGCTAAGGTTAATAGTGGTTGAGGTAGTTTGCTCATATAAAGTAAGATAAACTAAAATTGAATAGCATTCATAACCCTTCCACTATGTAATAAAATTTAATTAAGGACGCCAATGCCTGAAGCTTTAGAACAAGATATTCCACTACAACAACTAAAACAGGTGACCAAGTCACTAAATAGTGGTCAATTTGTTCAAGTTAGGCGCATGCTAGCAAAAACGGCACCTTGTGATACCGCACTTCTTTTAGAATCATCTCCCCATAAAATTCGTCGCATGCTCTGGCAACTGGTTGATCCTGATGTACAGGGCGATGTACTTGAAGAGCTCTCTGAAGACGTACGTTTGGGTATTATTGCGCAAATGGCACCTGAGCACATTGCGGCTGCAACAGAAGACATGGGCCATGATGACTTAGGGGAAGTGCTACGTAGTCTGCCTGACACCGTTTATAAAGACGTTGTCAGCGCTATGGATATTCAAGATAGAGAACGTGCAACACAAGCTCTATCCTATCAGGAGCGCTCTGCTGGCGCCTTGATGAATATCGATACCGTAACTATTCGCCCTGATGTAACTCTAGATGTTGTACTACGTTATATTCGCTTACGCGGTGAGCTACCAGAAGGCACCGATGACTTATACGTTGTAGATAAACATAACTGTTTTTTAGGCGCCTTATCGCTAAGCACTTTATTAACTAATCCTCCAGAGAAAATTGTTCAGGATTTAATGGATGAAGAGTGTGAATCTATTCCTATTTCAATGGATGAAAGCGAAGTAGCGCAACTATTTGAACGGCATAACTGGATATCGGCACCAGTTGTCGATGACAACGCGCATTTGCTTGGTCGTATTACTATTGATGATATCGTTGATGTTATCCGTGAAGATGCAGAGCATAGCTTATTAAGCTTAGCGGGTCTTGATGATGAAGAAGATACCTTTGCGCCGGTCTTAAAAAGCTCTAAAAAGCGCTCAATTTGGCTAGGTGTAAACTTACTAACTGCATTGCTGGCTGCAATTGTGGCGAGCTTTTTTGAAAACACCTTAGCTATATTACCAATTCTTGCTGTGCTCAATGGCATTGTCCCGTCAATGGGTGGGGTTGCAGGCAGCCAAACTTTAACTTTGGTTATTCGCGGTATTGCCGTAGGTCATATTAACCAAACTAACCAACGTTTTTTATTATTAAAAGAACTCGCTATCGGCGCGATTAACGGTATGGTTTGGTCTATCCTAATTGCCGGTGTCGTTGCGCTTTGGCAATGGGATTTCAAACTCGGTGGTGTTTTAGCGTTTGCTATGTTTATGAATTTAGTTGCGGCAGGTATTGCGGGTGCTAGTATCCCACTATTGCTTAAAAAAATGAAAATAGATCCAGCACTTGCAGGCAGTGTGGTACTAACCACAGTAACTGATATTGTTGGTATATTTGCCTTCTTAGGTACTGCGACTTGGTTATTGATTTAATCTTTTTATAAACGTTTATAAACAAAAACACCGCATCAATACGCGGTGTTTTTGTTTAAGCCGATAGTTACTTTACATAAGTTAAGGCTACTTAGCGCGCTGGCGATTACCGCCTACCTTAGGTTTAGTGTTGGCTTTTTTAAACTGACTAAAGCCAGTATGACGAGTAAGCGCAGGACGACCGCCCTTATTGCCTTTACCGCCTTTGGTTTGCCTTTCATCTCTGCCTTCTTCTGGCACTAAACAATTTGGACCTTTACCAATGAGTTTAGCTTTGCCCATATTACGCAGGGCTTCACGGATCATTGGCCAACCGGCAGGATCATGGTAACGCAAAATCGCTTTATGCAAACGACGCTGGCGCGCGCCTTTTGGTACCGCAACTTGCTCAGTATTATTTTTAATATTACGCAGCGAGTTCATTTCAGTATGATAAATGGTGGTCGCATTAGCCATCGGTGATGGGTAAAAGTTTTGCACCTGATCAAGCTTAAAGTCATTCGATTTCAGCCACAAAGCCATATTCACCATGTCTTCGTCTTTAGTCCCTGGGTGAGCAGAAATAAAGTATGGAATTAAATACTGCTTTTTACCTGCTTCTTTAGAGTACTTATCAAATAGCGCTTTAAATTCATCATAGGCGCCCATACCCGGCTTCATCATTTTTGATAATGGGCCGTCTTCTGTGTGTTCTGGGGCTATTTTTAAATATCCACCAACATGATGAGTTACTAGCTCTTTAACGTAACGAGGATCACGTACAGCAAGGTCATAACGTACGCCCGAAGCAATTAAGATCTTTTTGATCCCTTTAACCTCACGCGCCTTTTTATATAAATCGATAGTCGGGGTATGGTCAGTATCCATATGCTTACAAATATCAGGATACACACACGACAAGCGGCGACAGGTACTCTCTGCTTTTTTACTGGTACAACGCAGTTTGTACATATTTGCGGTCGGTCCGCCTAAATCAGAAATAACCCCAGTAAAGCCCGGCACTTTATCTCTAATTTGCTCAATCTCTTCAATAATTGATTCTTGTGAGCGGCTTTGTATTATTCGCCCTTCATGCTCAGTAATAGAACAGAACGAACAGCCGCCAAAACAACCACGCATAATGTTTACCGACGTTTTAATCATATCGTAAGCAGGAATTTTATCGTCGCCATAACTTGGGTGCGGAATACGCTGATACGGTAAACCAAACACATCATCCATTTCTTGGGTTTCAAGTGGATAAGCTGGCGGATTCACCCAAATAGAGCGATCGCCATGACGCTGAAATAGCGCTCTTGCACAACCGGGGTTAGTTTCTTGGTGCAAAATACGCGATGCATGGGCATACAATGGTTTATTAACACTGACCTGCTCAAAAGCGGGTAGCTTAACGTAAGTTTTTTCCCATGGTTTAGGGCGCGCAGGCTGAATGGTAATTGGTTTTGCAGCTTCGGCTTTTAAATCAATACCCGCTTGCTTAAATTCTGATTTAGCACAACCCACATCATCCGCACCATAAGGATTAGGAATAGGATCTATTTTACCAATTTTATCAATCGCGGTTGAATCACTGCCGCGCCAACCGGGTAAAGGCTCCTTACGAATAACCGCCGTGCCTCTCACATCTTGTATGGTATCCATGGTTTCACCTGCAGCGATACGATGCGCCACTTCAACTAATGGACGTTCGGCATTACCATAAATTAAAATGTCACCCTTAGCGTCAAACAATACACTACGGCGTACTTTCTCTTGCCAATAATCGTAATGAGCAATACGACGCAAGCTGGCTTCAATGCCCCCTAACACCAGTGGCACATCTTTATAGGCTTCACGACAACGTTGTGAGTATATGATCACGGCACGGTCAGGGCGTTTACCACCTACATTTCCCGGTGTATAAGCATCATCGTGGCGCATACGTTTTTCAGCGGTGTAACGATTGATCATCGAATCCATGTTACCGGCTGTAATACCAAAAAATAAGTTAGGCTTACCCAATGCCATAAACGCATCTTTAGAGTTCCAATCAGGCTGAGCAATAATGCCCACTCTAAATCCTTGCGCTTCAAGCACACGGCCAATTACGGCCATCCCAAAACTAGGATGGTCTACATAAGCATCACCGCTAATAATAATAATATCGCAGCTATCCCAGCCAAGCGCGTCCATTTCTTCGCGTGTTGTTGGTAAAAATGGGGCTGTGCCATAACACTCAGCCCAATACTTAGGGTATGAGAATAAGGCGCGATCAGCTTTTAATGTGCTCATAAAATTGGCCGTTCAATAACAAAAGGCGCGAATTATACCCTATCGACATCCACGTTGATATAGCTCAAAATGTAAGGTGGTGATTAAAAACCGCCTACTTTTATAGCAATACTAAAACAAAAATATCATCTAAACTAATTACTGCTAATGTCTGCTTTTAGAATTGTTTTAAGCAGATAAAACAAACAAAAATCCGCAGCTCTAAGCTAAACTATTAAATAAGCTGTGATTATTAACAATTCATAGACGCTGTAATATTAAAACCAATGAGGCATACCTATTAAACTACTTAAACAATTAATGCAGTTTTCAGCCATCTTACTGTTGGCGTTTGTTGTTGTGGGGTTACTTTTACCACAAAACTATCACGTGCAAAAAAGCATTAAAATAAATGCCCGCCCTCCTGTTATAAAGTCATTAGTGGAAGATTTTACGCAGTGGTACAAATGGTCGCCGTGGCAGCAAATAGATCCCAACATTGAATTTAGTATTGGTGAACCAAGTTCTGGGGCAGGCGCCTATCAGTCTTGGCAAGGTAAGTGGGGCAATGGCGAAATGACAATATCATCATTGAGCGCCAATGAAGTTGTATTTAGTGTGTTATTTAATCAAGAACATATTATTACTAGCCGATTACTATTTAGCCCGCATACAAAAACCGTCACGTGGCATATTGAAGGGCAAGCAACGGTGCCACTCATTTCTGGCTATGTTGCTATATTTGCTGAAAATATATTAAGCAATATAGTCACTCTTGGGCTAAATAACCTAAAGACGGTAGCCCAGCTCAGTGATGCACAAGCAATAATGGAAAGTCATGACAGTCAAAACCGCACAAGCCAGAATTAAACTTGCCAATATTATTGAGTCACTGTTAGGTTACTCAGTCACAAAAGTGAGTAATACACCTGCAGCTGATGAAAAAACCTATAATACGCAGGGTAAAGCAAAGTCTCTTTATCGTATTAATAGCGAGCATTCAGTGTTAGCTCGAGCACAAAAAAGACAAGATCTACTGCTAATAAAACAACAACAAAATATCGAGACTATTTTAGCCTTAGCAATGGAATTTTGTCCTGATGTAGCCTGCGCTAAACAACCTGACGCCGATTGGGTGGAGCACTTTATTGCCTTATGTGAAGATACCTCAAACCAATCTATGCAAACATTATGGGCAAAAATTTTTACTGGCGAAACCATTAGCCCAGGTACCTTTTCTATAAAAAGCTTACAAACTCTCAAACACATGACCCAGCGCGAAGCTGATTCATTAAGAAAGTGTGTGTCTATTTCAGGGTATAACGAAAAAGACAGTAGTCACCTAATATTTTTAGGCTATTACAAAAAACCCTCGTTATTTGATTTATTAGGCAAGGGTAATAAAGTGTCATTAAGCATAGGTAAAAGCGGTGTGAGCTTTCCTGATGTATTAACCTTAATGGATTTAAATTTGTTATACCGTAAAGAGATTGAATCCGCTGCATTAAAAGCAGGACAAGAAATTACCCTCTCCTTTTTGACTCAAAAACTAACTTTAAAAGCAAAAAGTAACGACTTAGTATTGAGTTATTATAAGTTTACCCAAACCGGTGATGAACTGTTTAGACTGATGAATTACCCAATTAATAAAGTGTACAAACAGTTAATTGGTGCAGCATTTGAGGGGGAGTTTGAATTAGTATGGCACGCTTCAAAATAACTAAAAAAAGCCACACAAGGTGGCTTTTAGAAAAATCGGTGCTTAAAAATGAACTTGTATGCCCGCAAATGGGCCTGAAGCATCAATATTAGTATTAATGTCATCTACATCATCAAGTTCTAAAACCATAGAGCGGTAGCCCGCTTTAACCGCAACATCAACGGCTAGGTTATCAATAAACTCCCAAGCAATACCCATTTGGTAATCTTGTACTTTGCTATCGTCAATGGCTAAAAAGCTACCCTCAGCAAAAACACTTAAACCACTAAACGGTAAACCCGCTTCAAAACGGCCGTATGCTAAAGGCACCACACCTGAGAACTCTTCAATTTCAGTGAAGTTAGCGCCACCTTGTTGTGATGTACCTGTTACCACAAGCTCACCATCAAACTGCTTAGCATTAATACCTAAATCAATCGAGATTAAATCGTTATCAAAAATCTCGTAGTAAAGAATATAATCAATGTGCGATAAGTCAGTAACTGAATTAACATCAGTGCCTACAACATAATCAGTGCCATTGAAAGTAAATGTATCTTCCAGTCGCGTTGAACCGGTTAGTTCAAGCTCAGTGTATTTTAGCTTTAAGTTTGGCACTAATGGAACCGGATGCTCAAGTGCGGCGTAATAGCTAACAAAAGTCTCATCTTCAAAATTGAAGTTTTGTAGGGCGTTATTATTATCAGAAAAGCTACCGTCATTATCGGCTTTCCAACCATCAACCCCTACATACAAACCCAATACAGTGTCGGCTTGTGCTACAGGTGCTAAACATGCCATTGATAAGGCTGCTGCTATACAATACTTTTTCATTTTTTATCCTTGCGCTAATAATTCGCTAAGTTCAATCAGTGCCGCATTGGCTCTAGAGATATAATTTGCCATAACGAGTGAATGGTTGGCGACATAACCGAACCCGTTGCCGTTTAAAATCATTGGGCTCCAAACGGTTTCTTGGGTCGCTTCAAGCTCGCGTATAATTTGTTGTAAACTAACACGAGCGTTCTTTTTATCAAGCACTTCGGCAAAATCATATTCAACCGCTTGTAAAAAATGCAGTAAAGCCCAAGTAGCACCGCGTGACTCATAAAATACATCATCAATTTCCCACCACGATGTTTTTACTTGTTGTTGCAATGGCGTATAAGTGGCTTGAGTATTTGAAGAGTTGCCGGCTAAATCGGTATTTACCTTATCTTGACCTACACTCGCACTCAAACGTTGGCTTAGGCTACCTAAGCGTTTTTCTGCTTCTTTTAACCAACTGCGTAAATTATCTGCACGTGAGTAAAATTGGCTATCGCGCTCATGCTGATTCGCAATTTGAGAGCGGTATACTAATAAGTAATCAATGCCCTTTTGATATTCGCCCTCAGCACTCGGCCATGCCCATGCTTCAGAGCTGATATTAAATTGTGGTTGTGCTTTTTTAAGCGCTTCGTGCTCAGTTGATTGTGACTGTGAACGACTAAAATCTTTTCGCATTGATAATGCTAAATCACGCACCATTTCCAACGCGCCATACTCCCAAGCTGGCATGTTGTCCATTATTACGCTCGGTGGCAGCACATCATTTGATAAATAACCACCTGACTTAGTTAAAAGAGTATCAGAGACAGTGATAAGCGTTGAAGTGGTTACATAGCCTGTTACTGGTTTCTCGTTACGCAACTGTGCTTGTTGTTTTGCATTTTGTACCACATCAAAACGTGCAGGCTCTATGCTCCAGTAAACTGCAATAGCGTAAAATACGACAAACAATAATACCAATGCCGTTATTATTTTTCCTTTATGCTGTGACATTTATCCCCCTAATGATGACTATGATCTTTCGATGCTTTTACCGGCTCAGCTTGCGATGCTAACGAAACTACTTTTGCATTAGTGAACACTCGATTCCCATCTTCAAAATATAGCGTGAGTTTGCGTTCTTGACCTACTTTTAACGGCTCTTGTGGTTCAAACACCATTAAATGATAGCTACCAGGCTTAAAATCGAGTTGCTGGTGAGCTTTAATAAGCAATGATTCTACTTTTTGCATTTTCATCATACCATCAGCGTGGACGTTCTCATGAATCTCAACACGACCTAAACCATCTATGGTCGCTCTTATGAGTGTTGCCGGTACATTACTGTGATTTTCAATACTAAAATAACCCACGCTCGCTTTAGTGGCAGGTAAAAACTCTCTTACTTGCGCATGCGTTACTTGTAATTGCGCAACGACACTATCGTGTTCATGTCCTTCATGCGCCAATAACGAAGACGAAAAAACACCCATCAATAATGCACTTGCACTTAAAATACATTGTTTAATCATCAGTAAAATCCTTGTTAAAATATAAAAATATAGTCCAAATTTATCATAATTCCCTAATATTAGGCAGCTAATTTAAGTTTAAGAAGCCACTTTTTTGTTATCTGCGATTAACCAGCATAACCCTGCCACAAACAATAATGGCCAAGCAATCATCAATGATCCGAATAAAAAGGCTAATATAGTTCCAGCCAGTGCCACCATCGCCGCGCCAACAAGCCCCATGGTTACCAAAGCAGCAATCGCAATAACAACAATAATGCCGACTAACGCCCCAATGAGCTCAATACCTGTCCAACTAATATCTGAAATCCACAGCGGAAATTGCCATACATCAAAATGAATTATCGAACCGCTATTAATTAAAAATAATGTAACAATAAGTAGGCATACGGCGAAAGTTTTCATGTTGCTCTCCTTACACTGCTTTTTCTTCAAGACAACAGTGTGCGATTAAATAACCTAGCGCCACTGCAAACGGAAAACTTAAAAATAATAAAACGGTGACTAAGCGAGTAGACCATACCGGAAAGTCTAATCGATAAGCTAACCCACTACAGACACCCGATATTTTTTGTTAAGTGTATTTTTATACCAACGACGATATGTATTAAAATTATTCATAACAATCTCCTTAGGCTGTTTGTTTATCAGCGGTGTTTAAACTCGCTTTTAAACTTGCCAGCTCTGCATCAATTTTTTCGTTTTTAACCAGTGACTCAATTTGCATTGCCGTATTGCTCGCTGTATCTGTTAGTTCATACGCTTCAACTTGCGATTCAACACTCTCAACGCGGCGCTCAATTTGCTCAAATCGTGATAAAGCAGTGGCCACTTTATCGCTCTGCAGCTGAGTATTTATCTTTGCTCTTGCCTCAACCACATTTTCACGCTTTACAAGTTGTGCTTGCTTAGCTTTAGCCTGTGTCATTTTTTGCTGTAGGCGCTCACAATCCTCTGTGATTTTTACAATTGATTGCTGCAATGTCTCAAGCTGTGTTTGTAAGCATTCTATGTTTTTTTCAACTGTGTGTTTTTCAGCTAATGCTGATTTAGCTAAATCGTCACGATTTTTTGCAATGGCATGTTCGGCCTTTAATTGCCAATTTGTGAGCGCTTGTTGTTTATTGCTTATTTGACGCTTGATATTCTTTTCTTCACATAATAGTGCTGCCGCGGTGCTACGACACTCATTAAGTGCCTCCTGCATTTCGGTTAGCATCAAATTAAGTAGTTTTTCTGAATCTTCGGCTTTATCAAGCATAGCTACGATATTTGCTTGAATGACGTCGTTTACGCGATTAAATATACCCATGTTATTCTCCTGATGATTTTTTATTTATACATCAACAGGATTCCAAGAGTTATGCCAATAACTTAACATTATTTTATTTTCATTAAATATCAATAATTTAAATCATTTTTGGCGGGTAAGTTAATGACTAGTCACTGAATGAAATTAAGTCGAATTGGCTAATAAATTACATTTTTGACTAAAATTTGGGATCAAAAAAAGCCACCTGAGGTGACTTTTTCTATACAGAGGATCTGTTACGCCAATTGCATTAAATTAACATTACTCGGGTACGTAGCTTAGTGCCTTATCCATAACACTTAAATCAGCTTGCTTGCCATGACCATTTTCAGATAAGTGGCGTCTAAAACCACGCGCACCAGGTTGCCCCTGAAAAATACCCAACATATGGCGAGCAACATGCCAAAAATTAGCCCCTAAACGCATCTCTTCTTCAATGTAATCATACATAGAGCGTACAACATCATGTCGAGACTGAGTGTTAGCTGCATCACCATAAATTTTTTCATCTACTTCATTAAGCATAAATGGATTACTGTAAGCCTCTCGGCCAACCATAACCCCGTCTATGTACTGTAAATGCTCAAGGCTTTGCTCAATGGTTTTAACACCACCATTAATACTTAAATCAAGTTGTGGGTAATCTTTTTTAAGCTGGTAAACGCGGGGGTAGTTAAGCTCAGGAACTTCGCGATTTTCTTTCGGGCTCAACCCTTTTAGCCATGCCTTACGGGCATGAATAATAAAGTCATCGCAGCCAACTTTATGTGAAGCCTCTATCAAAGCACATAAAAACTCATAAGAATCTTGCTCATCAATACCAATACGAGTTTTAACCGTAACCGGAATATTCACTTCACTTTTCATTGCAGCAACACACTCTGCAACTAAATTAGGCTCAGCCATTAAACAGGCACCAAAACGTCCATTTTGCACACGATCTGACGGACAACCTACATTAAGGTTTATTTCATCATAACCACGCTCACCAGCAAGCTTGGCACACTGCGCTAGCGCTTGCGGATCGGATCCTCCTAATTGCAATGCCACAGGACCTTCGTGCTGATTAAAATGCAAGTAGTCACCGCGGCCGAATAAAATAGCGCCTGTAGTGATCATTTCAGTGTAGAGCACGGTGTGTTTTGTCATTTTACGATGAAACGTACGACAGTGGCGATCAGTCCAATCGAGCATAGGGGCAACAGAAAAGCGTCGATTTAAAGTACGTTTATCCAAAATGTGATCCTCAAAAATTTATAATTTAAGCACAGCTTAAAAGGCGCTGCATTTTACACAAAAGCCCTATGCGCAGCAATATTAAGCAAACACTTGCAAGCCAAAGTATTGCGCAATACCGTTTAAAATATTAGTCACCGCGACTGAGCTTAAAATTAACCCCATGATTCGACTAATAATACTCGCTCCACTATCGCCTATTATTTTATGTACATGCGTAGCAAGTAATAACAAAATCAGTACCACCACTAAAACAGCTAACATCATTGATGAGGTAATCATTTGCTCAACCCAGGTATACTCCTCATTGCGCGTCATTAATACCGCACCTAACATGGCACCGGGACTGGCTATTGAAGGGATAGCGAGCGGAAAAATAGCGGTTTCAGTGCTGTCTCTAACACTTTTAATTTCAGCTTCGGGCTTACTTTCACCAAAGGTCATGGAGAGCGCAAAAATTAATAAAATTAAACCACCTGCTATTTGAAATGCCGAGAGCGGAATCTCAATCACATTCAATAATTGCTCGCCAGCAACCACAAAAAATAACAGCACTAAAGCAGATACACCCACGGCCTTAAAAATCACTTTACGCTTAAACTTGTCGTCATCTCCCCGAGTTACAGCGATAAAAACCGGGATGGTGCCTATTGGATCAATAACCGCAAAAAAGAAAATAAATATAGCTAATAGCTCATGCATTAATGAATACCTTTGGACAAAATCAATTAATAAAACGCTGCAACTACAATACAGTATGTTAGTATATCACGGCAGCGTAAGGATGAGAGAAGATGAATATAGAATCACTCGTAAGTAAAGCAAAACAAGTATGCGACAACCGTGGTGCGCGATTCACACCAATTCGCGAAAAGGTATTTCGTTTATTAGCCAGTGCCCAAGGTGGTGTGGGTGCATACGATTTACTTGAACAATTAAAAGTCACTGAAACAGGTGCTAAACCTGCAACAATTTATCGTGCTTTAGACTTTTTAGCCGAACTCGGTTTTATTCATAAAATTGAAAGCACCAATGCATTTATGCTGTGTCATCATTTTGATCATATTCATCCTGTTCAGCTATTAATTTGTGATAGCTGCGGTTTTGTTAAAGAGCTGCATTCAACAGTAATTTCACATGAGCTCAATAACTTAGCAGCTGAAAGTGGCTTTGTCGTTTCAGGGCAAACAATAGAAGCGCATGGTAAATGTGACTCTTGTCGAGCATAGCTCAGCGACTATAGCTATACTTTACGTATAACCTTTATCAGTACCAATTTAAGGATATCTAACATGAATGTAGAGTTCATTAATCCCTTTTTATCTTCTTTGATGAATGTATTGAGCACTATGGCTCAAACTCAATTAAAACCAGGCAAGCCGCGTATTAAAACCGATGAGATAGCCTGTGGTGATGTATCGGGATTAATTGGTATGGTCGGTCCGCAAACTCGTGGTTCATTTTCAATTACCTTCGACGAGAGTTTAGCACTGACTATTATGGAACGTATGTTAGGTGAGCGACCAGACAGTATAAATGAAGAAGTAACTGACATGGTTGGCGAAATAACCAATATGGTTACCGGTGGAGCTAAGAATTTATTAGGGGAAAAAGGCTATGACTTTGCCATGGCAACTCCCATCGTTGTCTCTGGTACAAACCACACCATTACGCATAAAAGTGACGGCAAAAAAATTCTTATGCCATTTACCAGTGACGCAGGTAATGCAAATATTGAAGTGAGTTTCGATAAGCTATGAGCTGGTCGCAAACTACGATTACATTAAAGCCTCGCTCGCGAGGCTTTCATTTAATTGATAACGACATACTTACTCACCTCCCACAACTGAGCCAGCTTAAAGTTGGTTTATTACACTTATTTATTCAACACACCTCAGCCAGCTTAACTATTAACGAAAACGCGGATCCAACGGTACGCATGGATATGGAAAGCCACTTTAATCAGTTTGTTCCAGAGCGCCAGCCTTATTATCGCCATGACTATGAGGGCGATGATGATATGCCTGCCCATATAAAAACCAGTACCTTAGGTTGTGAGTTAACTATACCGATTAGTGATGGTCAGTTAGCGCTAGGAACTTGGCAAGGAATATACTTAGGTGAGCACCGTGATCATGGCGGTTCAAGACGTATTATTGCAACTTTGCAAGGCGAAAAGTTTTAGGTTTTAGGTTTTAGGTTTTAGGTTTTAGGTTTTAGGTTTTACAACATAGATCATTCGCACACATTGAACATTTCAAAAAGTTACATAAATTAAATTTATAATGATTCGCGTGTGGGTTATTGTTTGCTATTTGAGAATGAATATCTGGAAAGTAAATAAGATTGGAGCGGTACACGAGGCTCGAACTCGTGACCTCGACCTTGGCAAGGTCGCGCTCTACCAACTGAGCTAGTACCGCATTTAATTCTAGGTTCTAGGTTCTAGGTTCTAGGTTCTATCAATTTTAACCTTTTATCTTGAACTACAATTTCTTTTGGTGAGAAATTGGAGCGGCACACGAGGCTCGAACTCGTGACCTCGACCTTGGCAAGGTCGCGCTCTACCAACTGAGCTAGTGCCGCATTCTAGGTTCTAGGTTCTAGGTTCTAGGTTCTAGGTTCTAGGTTCTAGGTTCTATCAATATTAAACCAGTTCTTTTAACCTAAGCTCAAACACACTAACCCCGCGGGGGTTATCGTCTTGAGCGGGGCAGGATTCTACAATAATTAGGGGGCTTTGCAAGTATTTTTTATAAATTAAAAAACTTTTCTCGGTAAACCTTTAATTCCATAATCGAATCTTTAATGTCATCTAACGCTAAATGCGACCCTTTTTTATTCACTTGAGCCAGCACATCTGGTTTCCAACGACGAGCAAGTTCTTTAATGGTACTGACATCTAAATTACGGTAATGAAAAAAGTCTTCAAGCTCGCGCATATACTTATTCATAAAGCGGCGGTCTTGGCCTATCGAGTTACCACACATAGGTGAAGCACCCGCTGGCACCCATTGCTTTAAAAACGCAAGTGTTTGTTCCACGGCATAAGCTTCATTAAACGTGCTTGCCTTACAGCGTGCCGTTAGTCCAGATTTGCCATGCTGAGTTGTACACCACTCATCCATACCATCAAGTAGTTCATCACTTTGATGAATGGCAATCGTTGGGCCTTCGGCTAATATATTCAGATCAGCATCAGTGACAACAGTTGCAATTTCAAGTATTTTGTCAGTCTCTGGTTCAAGTCCGGTCATTTCCAGATCGAGCCAAATTAAATTTGATTTATTAATAGTCATAATTACCTTAAACGGTGCTTTTCTTTAGATCCAACGCATTTCGATATATCATATTAGCATCAACCGTCGAGCTAAAGCTTTTTTTAGCAAACTCGGCATTTAACTCAGGTTATAGGCCTCAAGTGGCAAAACAGAAAAAATTAAGTAAAGGCCAATCCCGTAGGATCAAGGCTAACCATCAAAAGCGTTTAAGCAATGCCGACGCAAAACCAGCGAAAGCGGGTGCGCAAGAGTGGCAAACAGATAATTTAGGTCAAGTGGAAAATGCGATTGTCATTAGCCGCTTTGGGCAACATGCCGATGTAGAAACGCAAAATGGCGATGTTCTTCGCTGTAATATTCGCCGTACCGTATCGAATTTAGTATGTGGCGATGAGGTATTATTTCGTCGAGCAAAAGTAAGTGAAGGCGATTTAGCGGGTGTTATTGAAGCAACTCAAGAACGTCGTTCACAGTTAACGCGCCCTGATTTTTACGACGGTGTAAAAGTTATTGCCGCTAATATAGATCAAATTTTAATGGTTTCAGCGGTACTGCCAGAGTTTACGCCAAGCATTATCGACCGCTATTTAATTGCCTGCGAAGACATGGGCATTGAGCCAATTTTAGTGCTTAATAAAATTGATTTAATTGATGAAGCTGGTTTAAACGACATACAACAAATACTCGATATTTACCGTAAACTTAATTATCAGGTGCTGCTAGTTAGTAATATAACCGGCGAAGGCATTAATGAATTAAAAGAAGTACTTGTAGGCAAAAACAATATTTTTGTTGGCCAAAGTGGTGTGGGTAAATCTACCTTAGTTAACACTGTGCTGCCGGATGCTGAAATTTTGACTAAAGAAGTGTCTGAAAACAGCGGTCTAGGCCAGCACACCACGACAGTATCGCGTCTGCATCATTTACCAAGTGGCGGTAACTTAATAGATTCACCGGGTATTCGTGAGTTTGGTTTATGGCATTTAGATGTTGAACGAGTCACGTGGTGCTTTAAAGAATTTAGAGAGTTTATAGGTGGATGCCGTTTTAGGGACTGTAAACACTTAAACGATCCTGGCTGTATAATTCAGCAAGCAGTCGCTGATGGCGATATCTCAAAGTTACGTTTTGAAAGCTATCATCGTATTTTAGAAACCATGGCCGATGGCCGTGCCGGCGCGCGTGCGCCTCGCGTATAATTAGGGAAAAACCTGTGAGTTTAGATAAATTTAAAATCGCCATGCAATATGCTATGCCAAAGCACTTTATTTCTCGTGTAGTAGGTAAGCTTGCAGCTGCAAAAGCGGGCGCATTAACCACAACATTAATTAAATTATTCATTAAACAATACAAAATAAATATGAGTGAGGCTAAATATTCTGATCCAGCTCACTATAAAACCTTTAATGAATTTTTTACCCGCCCATTAAAAGACGGTGCTCGTCCTATGGTTGAAGATGACGATATTATTATTCACCCTGTTGACGGCGCAATCAGTCAACTTGGCGATATTGTTGACGGCCAACTAATCCAAGCTAAAGGCCATGATTACAGCTTACAAGCGTTGCTAGGTGGCTCACAAGACGACACAACGCCGTTTTTAGGCGGTAAATTTGCAACTATTTACTTGGCACCAAAAGACTACCACCGTATTCATATGCCAATTGATGGCACGTTAAGCAAAATGATTTACGTACCGGGCGATTTATTTTCAGTAAATCCACTTACCGCGCAAAACGTACCGAATTTATTTGCCCGTAACGAACGTGTAGTAGCAATTTTTGAAACTGAAATTGGCCCGCTTGCTATGGTCCTTGTAGGCGCAACCATTGTTGCTAGCATAGAAACTATTTGGGCTGGCACAGTCACTCCACCAGCTGGCAGTGATGTGTTTAGCTGGAATTACCCCACTAAAGGCGAAAACGCGATTAACCTTAAAAAAGGGGAAGAAATGGGTCGCTTTAAATTAGGCTCAACAGTTGTGCTTGCATGGGGTGCAGATAAAGCCGATATTTTTGATGATCAACGCCCTGAAACAGTCACCCGTTTAGGCACTGCGTTTGCAAAAATTGATGATTAATAAATAGTACCAGTTGTCTGGTTGAGATTAAAAAACACCGTGTTTATTTTCTATAATCACGGTGTTTTTGTAGACGTAGAGCTTGCGACGTTAAAAGCGAAGCTACTCTTTACTCATACTGCTACACTCTCTACACGCTAAATTTTTAGCCATCTTAAAATGCTGTTGCTTTAAGCTTAATGCGTCAAAGGTTATAAACACACTCCCCCCAAAATGACCTAACAACATATTAAGAGTTAGCTGTGCCTGCATAGAGCCAATTACCCCAAGTAAGGGACTAATAACGCCCGCATTGTCGCAATTAACAACAGGGTTAGCATCACTGTGTGGAAATACGCAGCCATAGCAAGGGCTATCTGTTTGCCTAAAGTCAAAGCCCATTAATTGCCCTTGAGTTGCTAGCGCTGCTGCAGAAATTAATGGTATTTTGTTGTTTACGCAAAAACGATTGACGGTGTAACGAGTCGCAAAGTTATCAGAGCAATCAAGTACAATATCGGCGTTATTTAATAGTGCATCACTGTTAGCAGCGCTCAACTTTTGCGAGTGAGTCACTATGTTTATTTGATTATTAAGGCTCGCAAGCACCTTTCCTGCTGCATTTACTTTTTGCTGCCCTAAGTGATTCACTTTATAAAGTATTTGCCGCTGTAAATTAGATAGTTCAACGGCATCGTCATCAATTAATATTAGTGTGCCAATGCCAGCCGCTGCTAAATAAAGTAGCGCAGGACTTCCTAGCCCGCCTGCACCTACCACAGCAACGGTTGCCTCTTTAAGTGTTAACTGCCCTTCAAGCCCCACTTCTTTTAATAATAAGTGACGGCTATAGCGCAGAGTTTCTTTGTCGCTCAGTTGCTGCGCTTGCATGTTAGCAGGCATTCTCATTTATCACCGATTTTAAGGTATTGATTGCCTCTACATAATCATCAGCCTCGGTAATAGCACGTACCACGGCCACACTGCCCACGCCCGTTTTAGCAACCTCTTGCGCCCTGTCTAAATCAATTCCGCCAATAGCCACTGTAGGATAGCTTTGCATTAGTGGCACAAACCGAGTTAGCTTTTCAAGCCCTTGAATTTGGCCTGTCATGTCTTTGGTGGTGGTAGGGTAAATCGCGCCAAAGGCCATGTAACTTGGGCGGTAATTGTGCGCCCGAAGCATTTCATAAAAGCCATGGGTAGAAAGCCCAAGTCGCAGGCCTGCTTCTTTTATAGCTGCTAAATTGGCGTTCTCTATGTCTTCTTGTCCTAAATGCGCACCATAGGCGCCATGTTTAATTGCCAGCTGCCAGTAATCGTTAATAAACACATGCGCACTGTATTGCTGACCCAAAGCGACCGCGCTTGCGACTAATTGTTCCAGCTCATCTTCGCTTTTATTTTTAACTCTTAACTGCGCTGTTTTAATACCATTTTGTAAGCATTTTTCTAACCACTCTACACTATCGACTACCGCATAAGCGCCAAGCGCTTTGCTTTCACACGCAGCAAAGTCAGCTGCCATATTAAAATCAAGCGGTACATCAAAATCTAGCTCATCACCCAACCAACTACCCGCTTCAATCACTTGAGGGTAATGCGCTAGGTCAGTCGGAAACGACGTTTGTGCAACCGGCCCTATCCCCTCGCCATAGCGAACTGATTGCTTTAAACCTTGGTTTATATAGGCTTTAGCTAAAATAAACGCATCTTTTAACGGATAGTCTTTTGCAAGACATGCAGCAATAACAGACGCCATACTACAGCCAGTGCCATGATTGTGCGGAACCTGAATTTTTTCATTACCCAACCAGTACTCTTCACCACCTTGTGAGCAGTAATCAATACAGTAACCACTTGGGTAATCCCAATGCCCGCCTTTTATAACCACCGCTTTGGCACCCCATGCCATTAGTTTGCTTGCTGCTTCTTTAATTGCTGCGGGGCCAATTAAATACACACCTGTTAATAACTGTGTTTCATGGGTATTAGGGGTAATTACATCCACCAGCGGTAATAGGCATTCTTTAATCGCGCTTACAGTGTCTTCTTCTGTTAGTACGTCACCGCTTGAGGCAATAGCCACAGGGTCGTACACAATCACCGGCGGGGTTGGCCACTTCGCTTTGTAATGGCTAATATGCTCACTGATCAATTGAATTTGCTGCACGTTAGCTAACATACCAATTTTAATTACTTTGGCTTTCATGTCTTTTTCGAGTGCCAATAACTGCGACTCAATCACATCAGTAGAGACGGGATTAATCGCCTCAACACCTAAACTGTTTTGTGCTGTTAGTGCGGTAATCGCAGTACAACCGTGCACACCAAAGCTTTGCATTGCTTTAATATCAGCTTGAATACCTGCGCCACCGCCGGAGTCTGAGCCCGCAATCGTCCATACTACATTGTTCATAATGACCTACTTCCTAATTTTTTACGTTTGATGCCAAAATGGCATACCCATTGTGGGGGTTGATGGGGCCGCAACGTCTTTTTCTGGCATTGCTTTGGCGTTATAAGCAAAGCGCCCTGCTTCAACCGCTGCTTTAAATGCACGTCCCATGGTAATAGGGCAACCCGCGCCCGCTATGGCTGAATTTAATAATACCGCATCATACCCTAATTCTAAGGCTTGGCAGGCATGCGATGGTAAACCTAACCCAGCATCAACAATTAATGTGCTGTTAGGTAAACGCTCCCGTATCGCCTTTAAGTTATAACTATTTAATAATCCCTTACCGGTACCAATTGGCGCGCCCCATGGCATTAGCACCTCGCAGCCTAATTCATCTAAACGCTGGCAAAGCACTAAGTCATCGGTGCAGTAAGGCAGTACTTTAAACCCATCTTTAATTAAAATCTCAGTGGCTTCAAGCAGAGCAAAAGGATCTGGCTGTAAGTTATAATCATCGCCAATTAATTCCAGCTTAATCCAATCGGTAGCAAATACTTCTCGACACATTTTAGCTAAATTAATGGCCTCTTTAACACTGTGGCATCCTGCTGTGTTAGGTAAAACTTTGAGCCCTGTATTCTTTATAAGTTGCCAAAAATCATCTCCTGCAGCTGCGCTTTGCTGGCGACGTAAAGACACAGTAACAATATCCGCTCCTGAAGCATTAATTGCTTTAGTCATCGTCGCGGGAGATGGGTAAAGCGCAGAGCCAATCAGTAATCTACTTGAAAATTGCTCGCCATAAATAGTGATATTATCGGGAGGTAACATAATGGTTACCCTCCTTGAATCGGAGATAACACATCAATGCAATCACCATCATTAAGTGTGTAGTTAGCATGTTGCTCTTGAGGTACAAACTGGCCATTAATGGCTACTGCAAACGGTGCTTTAGCACCATACTCAATTAAACACTGTTTTAGTTCGCTACTTGTTAGGGTGAGCGCTTTACCATTAATTATTATATCCATCATTCTTCACTCTATTCTGGCAACAGCATCAGCAACTAAACTCGGCGCGAGCATGTAGCCATGGCGGTATAATCCATTAATACTAATTACCTGCCCCAGTTGTGTAACTTGTGGGCAGTTATCGCTAAACGCAGGGCGAAGCCCGGTTTGAATATTTAACAGTCGAGCCTCGGCAAAACCGCTGTGCACTGTATAAGCGGCTGAAAGTAACTCCAACGTTGAACGCACCGTTGCCAGCCCATTATCTTGAGACTCAATTTCGGTGGCACCAATCACATATTCATGATTCGGCTTAGGTGCTATATAAATAGGATAACGCGGATGCATTAACCTCACTGGCCGAGATAAATTAACCTCGGGTGCATAGAGTCTTGCCACTTCCCCGCGCACGCCTCGAAGGGGCTGTTCTTGTTTGGCTCCAAGCCCTCTGCAATCAATAATGTAATCAAACTCTCGATTATTCACTTTGTTATCAAAGATGCTGGCGCGCTGATTAAATACAAACTTTACTTTGCGCTTATTTAGCAACCTAAAGCTGGCTTTGTAAAAGGCTTGGTTATCTATCTGCGCTTCACCGGGCAAAAATAGGCCTTGGCTAAATCGACCAGCCAGTTCAGGTTCTAGTTGCTCAATTTGCTGCGCATTGACTGCTTCAGCACTAAAATTTAGTAACGGCTTGATTCGCTGTGCAAAGCTTTGTAAGTCGCCTTTATCCTGCGGATGAGCAACCACTAGGGTACCTTGCTGTTGAAAAAATACCTCGCTATTTAGTTGTTCTAAAATAGCAGGCCATCGAGTGATAGAATCCACTCCCAATAGCGCTAAATCATGTTCACACATAACCGATTCAGCTAGCGGTGCCAGCATAGCCGCCGCCACTTTACCCGCACTATTTTGGGTATGCTCATCATCAGCTTCAAATACAGTAATACGGTGCTGCTTACTTAACTCAAGCGCCGCCAACCGCCCCGCTAAACCAAATCCCACCACAGCAATGTCATAAAACATAAACACTCCTACATTTAGCTGCGAGCTGCGGGTCTCTGGCTTCGAGCAACAAGATGCTAAGATAAACATTTCGCTACTCGATGCTCGCAACCCGCAATCTATTTTATATTGCTTTGTGGTAAATCTCTGAGCCTGTTTGTTTAAACTCTTCAGATTTAGCTTTCATCTCGGCTTCTACATCAACCATTTTTATTTCAATGGCATCGCCCACGTTATTAGGATCAATACCGCGCGCTTCTAGATCTTTTGCGTAGTCGCGTACTTCTTGGGTTATTTTCATGGAACAAAATTTAGGGCCGCACATAGAACAAAAATGCGCCACTTTGCCTGATTCTTGCGGTAATGTTTCATCATGATATTCACGAGCACGAACCGGGTCTAAACCAATGTTAAATTGGTCATGCCATCTAAACTCAAAGCGCGCTTTTGATAGCGCGTTATCTCGCTCCTGTGCACCTGGGTGGCCTTTGGCTAAATCGGCCGCATGTGCGGCAATTTTGTAAGTAATCAGGCCTTCTTTTACATCTTCTTTATTAGGTAACCCTAAGTGCTCTTTAGGTGTTACGTAACACAACATCGCACAGCCATACCAAGCAATCTGCGCTGCACCAATCCCTGAGGTTATATGGTCGTACCCCGGGGCAATATCTGTGGTCAGTGGACCTAAAGTATAAAACGGGGCTTCGTCACAATGCTTAAGCTGTTCATCCATATTCGCTTTGATCATATGCATAGGCACATGTCCAGGGCCTTCTATGAACACTTGTACATCATGCTTCCAAGCTATTTTAGTCAGCTTTCCTAAAGTACGTAGCTCACTAAATTGTGCTTCGTCGTTCGCATCGGCAATTGAACCCGGGCGCAAACCATCACCGAGTGAAAAGCACACATCGTATTGCTTTAAAATTTCACAAATATCTTCAAAGTGTGTGTATAAGAAGTTTTCTTTGTGGTGTGCTAAACACCATTTAGCCATAATTGAGCCACCACGTGACACAATACCGGTTACGCGTTTTGCTGTCATTGGCACATAACGCAGCAGCACACCAGCATGAATGGTAAAGTAATCAACGCCTTGTTCTGCTTGTTCAATCAGGGTGTCGCGAAATATTTCCCAGGTGAGGTCTTCTGCTACGCCATTTACTTTTTCAAGTGCTTGGTAAATTGGAACCGTACCGATAGGGACTGGCGAATTACGCACCAGCCATTCACGGGTTTCATGAATGTAACGCCCTGTTGATAAATCCATTACGGTGTCGGCACCCCAACGGGTTGACCACACCATTTTTTCAACTTCTTCTTCGATAGATGAACCCACTGATGAATTACCAATATTGGCATTTACTTTAACTAAAAAGTTGCGACCAACAATCATAGGTTCAGTTTCTGGGTGATTAATATTATTAGGTAAAATAGCGCGCCCACGAGCAATTTCATCGCGAACAAATTCAGGAGTAATAAACTCAGGAATACTCGCGCCAAACGACTCCCCTTTATGCTGCGCAGCTAGTAACTCTTCACGTATTTGCGCACGCCCCATGTTTTCACGTATCGCAACATATTCCATTTCTGGGGTAACAATCCCTTGGCGAGCATAATGCATTTGGGTGACATTTTTACCCGTTTTTGCACGGCGTATTTTTGGAAGGTGTTCAAAGCGAATATGATCTAGCCCGTCGTCAGCCATACGCTGCTGTGCAAACTGTGAGGTTACCGACCCGAGTACTTCGGTATCATTACGGCTCTCAATCCATTGTTCACGGTATTTATTAAGCCCCTTACGTACATCTAATTTAAACTCAGGATCGGTATACGGGCCTGATGTATCGTAAACACGCAGCGGCGCATTTGGCTCATACACGGGGTTTTCATCTGTGCCACCTATGAATGTATCGCTTAATGTTATTTCGCGCATACCCACACGCACGCCTTGCAGGCTTCCTTCAACATACACTTTATGAGAGCTTGGAAATGGTTGACCCGTTAGGTTATAAATATAGTCAGATGCAGCAGCACGAGTTTCTCGGCGCGACGATTTTTTTGTAGTGTTTGACATGACTTACCTCATTGCTTAAGGGTTGTCTTGCCAGATATTCCGATGGAATAGAGAAAGATCGTAAAGTAGCTTTATGCCACTTTGCAGCCTAAATTGACGGGTTTGATGTTGTTGTACGCATAAAAAAAGACGCACAAGCGTCCCGTTTAGGCAGCTTGTTCCCTACGCAGGTATTAACCTGATCAGGTTCACGGATCCCGCTTTCGCGATCTCAGCCTAAATAAAACTTAGGCACTCCGACAAGTAGTTAAATTGTTCGTTGATTTGATAATGTTTTAATCAAATCTGCTATGAGTGTACGCCAGTTGAAAATTCCCCGCAAGGGGCTGTTTTTCAAAATGTGTAAAATTTACTTAGGGATAAACACAAATTTTTGCTCGCCTTGCATCACCAATTTTTGGTCTTGCAGGTTAAGCTCGGCACCTTGCTTAAGCGCTTGTAAAAACTGCTGTTCAAACTCATCCAGTTCAGGGCCGCATGATTTGCGTGTCATACCTAATTTACTTACGCTCAAGCTGCTATCTTCAAGCGAACCTTCACCAAAAAACTTATTGCATCCGGCAAAGCCATTTATTTGTAGCGCTTCTATAAAGCTCATTGATGCTTTAAAAGATGCGGGAATGGCCAAACCATCAACCTTTGATAATTGCCATTGTGTATATTTTAGCTGCTCAGTGGTAACTGTCCCTGTTGATGCGCAACCAACACATAAACCGATTACAAGCATCGGTATTGCTGCTAATTTCATGTTACTACTAACTTATTGTCTAATTAGTGTAATAGTATCAATATTTGTCAGGTTTATCCGTTAAAAATGCATGTTTTAAATGTAAATTTTTGTTCTAAGCTAATTTAAAAGCAGTACTATTTGGAATTAAGCAATTGCTTGGAATAAGTTATCTATCTGTGGTGGTAAAAATGGACGACCTTTCTCGTTAACCGACGTACCTATTACTAAGGCATTGAGCATCACTTTTTCGTCTAATTTGCGAACTACCGTTTGTTTAAACGCAAATTTAAGGCGACTAATGCGTACAGGCTCTACTGCTACATAAAATTCATCCGCTGGCTTTAAAGACTGCTTGTAATCCATTTCACTGCGAAGTACCACTAAGTTAATTTTATCTTTAGCAAGTTGTGCAAAATCAACACCCTGTGCGTATAAAAACTCATGACGAGCGTGCTCCAGATAATTAAAATAAACACTATTATTTACAATACCTTGTAGGTCACATTCATAGTCGCGTACCTTAAAGTCTACTTTAAAGGTCATATTAGTAATCCCAATTATTTAACGTATAATTGCCGCGTTTATAGCACAAGTGTTGAAATAATTGCTACCATACAAGTCCCTAAAATGGAGTTAAGTAACCTAATGAACTTACGTTTGTCTTTAATTACAGCCACGTTATTACCCTTATTCGCTGCCCCTATCTATGCTAACGCAGATGACACCGAACTAGAGAAAATCATTGTTACCGGTGACTTTCAGCAAGAAAGCATTCAAACATTAAGTGCCAGTGCCAGCTTATTTTCTGAAAATGAAATGAATCAACGTGGTGCAACGTATTTAGACGAAATGTTAGCCAGTGCTGCCAATGTAAACTTTGCTGCAGGTGCGTCTCGCGGGCGCTATATTCAAATTCGCGGTGTCGGTTTACGCTCGCAGTTTGTTGACCCAATAAACCCATCTGTAGGTTTGGTGATTGATGGCATTAATTATTCAGGCTTAGGGGGTAGTTCATTATTGTTTGATATTGACCAAGTAGAAATTTACCGTGGTCCTCAAGGTACGCGTTTTGGTGCAGATAGCATGGCGGGCATGATCCAAATGCAATCAGCTAATGCAACCAGCGATCCTAGCTTAAAATTACATTTAGGTGCTGGCACTTATAACAGCCACGAAGCAGGCCTTGCTGCTAGTACAGGCTTAACAGATGACACCAGTGCCCGCGTTAGCTACTTTCGCAGAAAGTCTGACGGCTACGTAGACAACCTTTATTTAGATAAACCCACTCAAGATCAAGATGAGCAAGTTGCACGCTTTAAATTAAACAGCCAACTCACAGCTCATTTAAATTCAGAACTTAACCTGCATTATATCGATATTAATAACGGCTACGATGCATTTACTCTTGATAATTCTCGCAACAGTCTTGCTGATCAACCAGGCGAAGATAATCAACAAAGTTATGCTATTGGCCTGAATAATACTTACACTGGTTTTGATACCTTTGATGTCAGCTTAAACCTTTCAGCCATTGATACAGAACTTTTTTATAGCTTTGATGAAGACTGGGTGTGTAACGATACTAATAAGCCGCAATTATGTGCCGCCGGTTTACATCCTGATGGTTATAGCTCAACAGATATTTATAGTCGCGATCGTGATGATCAAGCGCTCGATCTGCAGTTTACTGGTAAAGCTGGTAACTGGGTGGCGGGTATTTACTATCAAAACCGAGATGTGGATTTAGAGCGTCAATATACGTGGTTAGCCAATCCGTTTGCGTCAACCTATGAAACCAATAACATTGCAGCTTATGGCCAGTTAGCCACTAAAATAGGCCCAAAAACTACGCTTATTACTGGTTTACGAATTGAGCAATATCAAGGTGATTACACCGATAGTAACGGCTTTATTGAAGAAACTGACGATATTATGCTCGGTGGTAAAATTGCACTTGAATACCAAGTTATTGACCGCACCATGATTTATACCAGTATCACCCGCGGTTACAAAGCCGGTGGTATTAATTCAGAAGCGCTAGCAAAAGCAAAAGATGAAGGTTTAAGCTTAGATGCTGATTTTTTCAAACAGCATACCAGCTTTGACCCAGAGTACTTGTGGAGTGGTGAGTTTGGTGTTAAAGGCTCATCGCTAGATGACAAGTTTACCCTGCGTTTAGCTGCTTTTTATATGCATCGCGATAATATTCAATTAAAGTCGTGGCAAGTATCAGATCAACAATTTACCGGTTATGTCGCCAATGCCAGCTCTGGCAGCAACTACGGTCTTGAAATTGAAGGCAGCTACTTACTTACTGATAATTTACTCATTAGCGGTAGCGCTGGCTATTTAGATACGAAAATAAACGACTTTGTAACTAAATCAGGCTTAAACCAAGATGGCCGCGAGCAAGCACAAGCACCTAAATATCAATACGCATTTAGTGCACGCTACAATGTTACTGATGAGCTATATGCTATGTTAGGTGTTGAAGGCAAAGATGATTATTACTTCTCAGACAGCCATAATGCACAAGCTCCGAATACAAACTTAGTAAATGCGAGCCTTGGTTACGAAGCAGAAAACTGGGCTGTTCGTGCGTGGGCACGTAATGTGTTTGATGAAACCGTTCCAACTCGCGGCTTTGAATTTGGTAACAACCCGTTAGATGGTTATACAAGCCAAACTTATATTCAACTAGGTGAGCCACGTGTAGCGGGCGTTACGTTTACACTCAATTTGTAATACAGCTACCAGTTGTCAGTTAGGGATAAAAAAACACCGCGTTTAATGCAAACGCGGTGTTTTAGTTTTGTGTAGGCGAGTAGCTTGCTGCCGCTCGCGCAGTCCAAATGGTTTAAACAAATTACAGTTAAAAATGTAGCTTTCAGGTTTTGGCTTTCGGCGGTCAGCAAAAAATTAACCAAGCATTGTGTTTAGATTTTATATAAGCGGGGAACGCACATCAGCTCGAATCCCGCCGCCCTAAGCTCGTCGCCGGCAACCCGAAGCGATAATTCACCTAAGCTCTGGCCACATCAAACGCAATCACTTCTTTTATTTTTTGTTTATTGGTTGCTAGCATCACTAATCTATCAATCCCTAATGCAACCCCCGCACATTGCTCTAAACCATGTTCCAATGCTGCAATTAAACGCGTATCCATAGGAACCTGCTTTAAGCCATTGGCAGCACGGTAGGTGTTATCTTCGTTAAACCTTTTTGCTTGTTCTTTAGCATTAGTGAGTTCATTAAAGCCGTTAGCCAGCTCCATATTTTTGTAATACAACTCAAAGCGCCCTGCTACACGCTCATCGTGTTCACAAATTTGTGCCAGTGCCGCTTGTGATGCTGGAAAGTGATACACAAAACATGGCTTATCTTGCCCTATTGTTGGCTCTACTTTCATACAAAATAATAATTGTAGTAAGGTATCTTTATGAGTCTCATTTTTAGCAATATCAGCAAAGCCATGTTCGCATGCGAGTTGTTGTAACTGCGTGATAGAGGCAGTTAATGGATCGACCCCTAACGCGCGTTCAAATGCCTGTTGGTAGGTAACGCGCTCTGCAGGAGCAACCTCAAGAATGAGCTGCATTAGCTCATCTATTTCGTCCATTAAAGCAAATTCGTCAAACCCAGGCCGATACCATTCGAGCATAGTAAATTCAGGATTATGATGACTGCCTGCTTCTTCATTTCTAAATGCCTTACAAAGCTGAAAAATAGCGCCTGAGCCAGCTGCTAACAAGCGTTTCATCGCAAACTCTGGAGATGTTTGCAAAAACAGGGGTAGCCCACCAGCATGGCCTGGGCCCACAAATGTAGTATTAAAGCTGGCTAAATGCACATCGGTTACACTGGCAGCACTTAAACTCGGTGTTTCGACTTCCATTACATTACGCTCATAAAAGAATTCCCGAATGCTGCGCATAATTGCTGCTCGTTGCTTAAGTATCTCTATGCTGGCACTCGGCTTCCAAAGATCTGCTGACATATTTTCTCCAAAAAAAATCCCAGCTTAAGCCGGGATTTAATTAATAAGACGCGTTGCTGCTTACTTAACACGGCTCACGTATTCACCATTACGAGTGTCTACTTTAATTACTTCGCCAATTTGTACGAATAATGGAACACGTACTACAGCACCTGTGCTAAGCGTTGCTGGTTTACCACCCGTACCCGCTGTATCACCTTTAAGGCCCGGATCAGTTTCAGTGATCTCAAGCTCAACAAAGTTTGGTGGAGTAACAGCAATTGGGCTGCCGTTCCATAATGTAATAGTACATACATCGTTTTCAACTAACCATTTGCCAGCATCGCCCAGTGCTTTTTCGTCAGCAGCGATTTGTTCAAATGTTTCATTGTTCATGAAATGCCAAAATTCACCGTCTGTGTATAGGTACGCTAAATCGGTATCCATTACATCAGCACCTTCAACCGATTCACCCGATTTAAAGGTTTTTTCAAGTACCTTGCCAGAGATAAGCTTACGGATACGAACACGGTTAAACGCTTGGCCTTTACCCGGTTTTACCATTTCATTTTCTAAGATACTGCAAGGTTCGCCGTCCATCATAATTTTTAGGCCGCCCTTGAACTCGTTGGTGCTATAATTCGCCATCGTTTCCTCTATTTATATTTTTCGAGTAATCTACGTGCCAATGATACAAAGAAATGAAGCAAATTTGCATAAAAACTGGCAAAAAGAATTAGCAAATGTAGTTACCTGCCCAAAAGTGTTGTTAGAAATGGTTGGTTTATCGAGCCAAGTCCATGAAAACGACATAAAAGCTCGTAGCTTGTTTCCTGTTCGTGTGCCATTGCCTTTTATAAAAAAAATTCGTCATGGCGATGCAAATGATCCTTTATTGCTGCAAGTTATGCCTCGCCATCAAGAATTTTTAACTAAGTCGGGGTTTAATAAAGATCCGCTACTTGAGCAAGATAACAATCAACCAGGTCTGTTACATAAATATCAATCACGTGTTTTAGTCATGTTTAAAACTGGTTGTGCGGTAAATTGCCGCTACTGCTTTAGACGCCATTTTCCTTATCAAGAAAACCAGTTAAATAAACGCAGCCTTATTGATGCATTGAGCTATATACAAGCTGATAAAAATATTAACGAAGTGATTTTAAGTGGTGGCGATCCACTAATGGCCAAAGACGATGCCATAAGCTGGTTTTTAGATGAGCTTGAGCAAATACCACAAATAAAACGGATGCGCATACACAGCCGCTTACCCGTTGTGATCCCTGCACGCATTACTGAACAATTATGTGAAAGATTAGCAAAGTCACCACTAAAAATTATATTCGTGAACCATATTAACCATGCTAACGAAATAGATAATGACTTTAAAAACGCCATGAAGATGCTAAAACAAGCCAATGTACTGTTATTGAATCAGGCGGTTATTTTAAAAGATGTTAACGATACCGTTGATGCACAAATTAACTTAAGTGAAGCACTATTTGATGCAGACGTAATGCCTTATTACTTACACCTACTGGATAAGGTAGAAGGCGCAAGTCATTTTGATATAGATGAGGCGCAGGCCATAAAAATAATGGCAGAGCTTTTAGAAGCCCTGCCAGGATTTTTAGTGCCTAAACTGGTAAGAGAAATAGGGGGCCAAAAAAGTAAAACCCCTATTGACCTCAAATTGGTTTAAACATAAACGTTTACATTATTTCCAAGTGTTGCAGTAACCGACTTAGCCGGTGTTTGCGCACTTGAGGATTGTGTAGCACCTTCAATAAGCGCAAGTGCAGCGGCGCCATCAGCTTGCTGTTGCTTTTTAGATAAAGCAGCAGTTAAAACCTCTGCGCCTTGGCCTGCACCAGGGATTGTAGGTAGATTTCCACCTGATATATTCATAACTCACACCTGACATTTAAATGTAATACACGTATTATAGTCGTTGAATTGGTAAATTACTTTACCAACCCACTTAAGTATTTATCGGCAACATTGCACTAAGCTTTAGGAAAACCATGGATTCTATAATTGAACAACTCAACGCCAACTTAAAAATTGTTTACCGTCAGGCGCTTGATGCTGATAAAAAACTCGATGAGTTACAACAGCAAGGCCACGGAAAATTTAAAGCCTTATTTGCCGAGGACGCTGGATTTAGCTTTGAAGCTAAACGCTTTAAGCCGTACGTTTTAGACGTTGCCGCTGATGTAGAAAGCTTATCGAGCGACGGTTTTGATGAAGAAAAGCTAAAACAAGCAGTTATTAAACTACAAAACTTACTAACCTTGTTGGCCACCTTTAAGTAAGCACTCTGGGCTTACTGCGCAAAACACCTGTTGAACAGATGTTTTGCGCTATGTTACTTAATTCGCGGTAAAACTTGCTCACCAAACCACTCTGTTAATAAGCGTTTTTCGTAGTAAAACGCTTCATCTCGACCCATTTTAATTTTATCCATAAAACCCATATCTTTTAGACTTACGTTATCTTCTTGTGCGACAACGCCACTTTCATCACTAAGCACATAGTTAAATTCAATGCGTGGAAAGTGAATGGGTTTAACCACCCGAATTTCGTTAACACCGCCATAGCGTACGTCTCCGGCTAAATCTAAATCGGTGACTTCAATTTTTAAACTGTAGTTTTTAGGAAGTTGCTCGCTGAGCTTTGCAAAGTGTTCATCAATACTTTTGGCTATTTGCTTATGGTATGAGCCTTTAGTTTGGTTTGATGGGCGTACATCGCGATAATCATTAAAGTCATGCCATTTCACTTGAGCCTCACCCGCGCAAACAACACTCGGTAGTGCAATACACATCAACATTGCTATTTTTTTAACTAAGTTCATACGTTTCTCCAACGAGTATTTTGATCATTGTGATCAATTGAATATTTTACAAATCGCTATACATCACTTTAGCAATTACATATGAACTATAACTTAATCTTTACGCTGAGGTGTTATTAAAATTGCACAAAATGTAATCGAAAGTACGGTTTACGATCATACTATTACAAAGCAAATAAAATAATACATGTAAAAACTCATTATTTATGGTGAAATTAGGGTAATTGAACAGAGGTTTCCAAGGAGCATTCATGGCAATTTTAGTAACCGGTGGCGCAGGCTATATTGGCTCACACACCGTTTTAGAACTTTTACAGCAAGGCAGCGACGTTATCGTTATCGATAACTTAAGTAACTCCTCTGAAGAGTCACTTGAGAGAGTGAAAAAAATAACCGGTAAAGCAATTACTTTTTATCAAGGTGATATTTTAGATAAATCCTTTTTAGACTCAGTATTTGCAAAACATAACATTGATAGTGTAATTCATTTTGCAGGTTTAAAAGCGGTTGGTGAGTCGGTAGCCAAACCAATCGCGTATTATCAAAATAACGTACAAGGAACATTAACACTAGTTGATGCTATGCGTGACGCGGGTGTGTTTAAACTGGTATTTAGCTCATCTGCAACAGTTTATGGTGACCCTGCAAGCTTACCAATACGCGAAGACTTCCCCGTTGGCGGTACAACCAACCCATATGGTACGTCTAAACTAATGGTTGAAATGATGCTGCAAGATATCGCTAAATCAGATGAGCGCTTTGCGTTTGCTATTTTGCGCTACTTTAATCCTGTTGGTGCACATGAGTCAGGTTTAATTGGTGAAGATCCTAATGGCATTCCTAATAATTTACTGCCTTTCATTTCACAAGTTGCGGTTGGTAAATTAAAGCAGCTCGCTATATTTGGCGATGATTACGACACGGTAGATGGTACTGGTGTGCGCGATTACATTCATGTTGTGGATTTAGCCTTAGGGCATTTAAAAGCACTTGATAAAATAGCCGCAGAAACCGGCGCACTTGTTTATAACCTTGGTACCGGTAACGGCTATTCAGTATTACAAATGGTCAATGCGTTTATTAAGGCTAGCGACCAAGCTATCCCTTATGCGGTGTCGCCTCGTCGCCCTGGTGATATTGCAGCCTGTTATGCTGCGCCAGAAAAAGCCCTTAGTGAACTAGGTTGGCAAGCTGAGCGTGGTATTGATGTGATGATGCAAGATACTTGGCGCTGGCAATCAAATAATCCAAATGGATACAGAAAATAGAGGTTTTAGGTTTTAGGTTTTAGGTTTTAGTTTGATATGAGCCTAAAACCTTATTCCTAGCACCTCTTTTTTACCTCTACCAGTTTTGCATTTCAACAATGCGAGACTGGGTTCGCGCATATTCAAAACTTAATTTTTTACCTTGATACAACTCGTTAATGTCAGCCTGGGCATTAATAACCAGTAATTTATGGCAATCATAAAACTCATCGACTAAGGCAATAAAACGCCTAGCTTCATCATCAAGAGTATGTTCATCTAACTGCTGCTTTTCGCGCTGATAGCTGTCTTCTATACCATGCACAATAACTTTACCAGTTGCCTCTTTTCCCATTATTGGCACATTCGCGATGTATACTACCGAAAACTGTTCTGCTAAAAACATATAGTCATTGGCGCTACGAGGGCCTGAGCACAATGCCATAAAATCAATTAGTAAAGCATCGTCAGTTTTTAATAAATAAGGAAGCACTCGGCCATGCACAGTTATTGTATTATTACGCATTGCATGAGAATGTGCGGATAAAAACCCAGCCTCAAATTCAGCATCGGGCAAGTTAATAAAATAATGACGACTGCTTCTACCGTACCTGAAGCGGTGGTCTTCCTCCCCCGCTACGTTAATTACATGACAATGCGCATTTATTAAATCGATAGTTGGTAAAAATCGCGCGCGTTGCAAACCGTTGTAATAAAGTTGCTCGGGTTTTGCGTTAGAGGTTGCGACTAGTACCACGCCTTGTTCAAACAAAGCGTTAAATAACCGAGCCATGATCATGGCATCACCAATATCACTAACAAAAAACTCATCAAAGCACAGTACCTTTATCTCTTTGGCCCACTGTTTAGCTATTATTTGTAGCGGATTTTTATCCCCTTGTAACTTGGCCAATTGAGCATGAATTTTTTCAATAAAGTGATGAAAATGCAGGCGCTGCTTTTTTTCTGTGGGTAAGTTTTTATAAAATAAATCCATCAGCATAGATTTACCTCGGCCAACAGGACCGTATAAATATACCCCTTTGATTAACCGTGCTTTTTGCCACCAGCTTGTTGGCTGATTTAATTGCTCACTCAAAGACTGTAACGCACTCACGGCTTGGTGCTGCGCCGCATCAAAAACAAGCTCTCCTGATGAAACTTTGCGGTGGTACAGGCTTAAAATTTCTGTGCTGGGCTCTGTCATGGTATTTCACTATCCGCTATACTCGCGGTCATTGTAGCCGACTAAAAATGTGAACAACATGAAATTTCCTTGCCGTTTAGATAAATTTATTAGCCATTTAGCAGAGTTACCACGCTCAAAAGCCCGTGCGGCAATAAAAAGCCAAGCGGCTAGCGTTAATGGCGAGGTGATCACGGCATTCGACTTTCAAGTTACTCAACAAGATGACGTGCTGTTTTATGACGAGCCATTAGTTTTTTTAGGTAAACGCTACTTTATGCTCAATAAGCCGGTAGGTTATGTATGCGCTAATTCAGATGAGTTACACAAAACCGTATTTGATTTGCTTGATGAGCCAAACATGGCCGATTTTCACATTGCTGGGCGTTTAGACATAGACACCACTGGCCTAGTGCTTATTACTAACGATGGCGACTGGTCACACAAAATTACCTCGCCGAAAAAGAATAAATTTAAAACCTATTTGGTTGAAACCCAAGAGCCGATTACCGATGATGCACTGCAGCAATTACGCGACGGTGTACAGCTTCACAATGAAAAAGATTTAACTCGCCCTGCTATTGCTGAGCGCTTGGGGAATTATGGTTTACGCTTGTCTATTTCTGAGGGTAAGTATCACCAAGTAAAACGTATGCTAGCAGCGGTAGATAACAAAGTAGTTGAATTACATCGTGAACAAATTGCGGGTATAAAGTTAGGTGAAGATCTGGCTGCAGGTGAATACCGCCCACTAACCGCCGCAGAGATAAAACTGTAAGGCTGTTTAGGTATTAGGAAAACAGCTTCAAACTGACCGCAGCCCTTTCTGAAACCTGACGCCTAAAACCTGCTCTTATGATTTAATCTGCACTAAATCAAAGTCTGTCATCCCGGGTACAATGGCTTGTAGGCGAGACTCTGTAATATCAAGAGAATTTAAGCATTCACAATATTCAGAGGCTTTAAGTTCTAATTGGTGGGCTTTTTTTTGCAACGACTTATCGATTTCTTTGGTGATGATATCCATGCGTTGCCCCATGTCGTTCATGCGGTCTTCTATATTGCCTTCTCGAGATTTAAACGCATCCCCGAGCGACATTAAAATAGCCCCCAAAGAGCCATGTACTGCAGAGTGTATTTTTTGGCTAATTTCTTTAGTAAAAAAATCATCAATTTGGGAAAGCGATTGAGGGGCTATAAAAAAGAAGTCGTCGCCACGCTTAAACTTATCCATAAGTGCACGCTCTACATATTGTAATTGCGTTTTTAGCACTTCGGGTTCTTTATCTGACATGCCCTCAACAACATGCTCAATAGCACTAAGCCCAAGGTTTACGCCATCAGTCGCTAAATCGACCAGCTCTGGAACCGTTTGACGAATACCATTGCTAAATTGTTCTAGCACTTTACTTTCGTCGGTACTTAAATCGACCCAGTAGCCTCGAATAAACAGTTGATTATTATTGTTAATTTGCACCCTAGTTTGGCCTTTATCAACAATACGGATCACATCATCGGTAATAATTAAACCATGACGAAGTTCAACATCACATTGCTTTTGTGCGATTGCATTGCAGCTTAAAAGTGCCATTGATAACGCCAATATCGAACGAGATAAAAACGCCATAAACACCTCAAAAAGACTAAAATAGGGGGTGGCTAGATTAACAAAAAACCAACTTTATGCAAGCAAAAGTAACACCCTAAAAACAAGGCACCATGAAACGTAACGTTTATACAGCGCCTTTATCCTCTGGCTTGTACTATTAAATAGGTGAGCCTGGTGGTATGGGTAACGCTTTAAAGTTATCAGGCCACTGGCCTGTTGTTAAAAACTGATTAATTTGCGCCGCTAAATAGTCTTTAAATGCGCTGTCACCTACTTCAGGATGGCTCAGTAAAGAGTGTTGATTAAACTCATCCGCTAGTTTATTTAAGTAAAAATGCAGTTGCGCTTGCACCTCTGGACTTAGTGTTTGGCTAGCGACAAGATCAGCCATAGTTTTTGCCGTTAAGTACTGTACTCGTTGCGTTACTTTTCCTGTCATGGTGGCAGGCGCTGATACATTAAACACCTGCTTATTTAATTGTTTAAGCAGCTCATCTAAGCCATAAAAGCGGTTATCACGTGCTTGTTGCTGTGCTAAACGATTTAATCGTTGAGCATTAAGTAATAGCGATAAGCTATGCTGCGCGGCGACTTCAGGTAATGCAAGTGCATCCATAGTTAAGCCGGTACGACCCACTATACTTTCTCGTGATTTAGACTCGCCATACGCTTTAGGTACGATTAAGGAAAGTATCGACTCTGGAATCGTTAAGTTGCTTGCTTTTAGGGTCGCTAAAATGGCATTAACCGCTTGTTGTTGAGCATCTTTAGTTACAACTTGAGCGCCTTTAACGGGTGCATCACTGCGTATCTCATAGTCATAATCAACGCCCGCGATAAGCTTAGCAACCGCTTCAACTTGATAACGGTGGAACAAATAAAGCGGTACTAGCTTTTCTTCCAATTGCGATAGCGCAACCCCAGTTTTTATATTATTAATACCAAACTGCCCAAGCGCCTGCTTTCGCACATCAAGCACTCTAAGTAATTCTTCACTTGGATTACTGCCATTATCCCAAAGATGCGCTGTAGGGTGCGCCCCACCTTTTGCACGGGCATCACTGTCAGAAATAAACGCCAAACCTTGCGCTTTATTTTGCTGTAAAATAGCAGCGAGTGCTGCGCTTTCATCTTGGCCGGTAAAATCACTGTAGCCATATTTGATCACTTGGGTATCCCATGCCCCCATGCCTTTAGCATAACCTTGAGATACATCTAACTGACCATTATCTGCAAAGCTCAATAACGGATGTGGATAATCCATCACCGAAGCACGATTATTTACTGACGCAGCAAAGTTGTGCGCAATACCCAGTGTATGACCAATTTCGTGAGCACTGAGTTGACGAATACGATCAAGTGCCATTGCCTGTAAGGTACTTGCTACTTCATTGCCTTTTAAATAAGGCGCTGCCAGTGATTCAGCAATTAAAATATCTTGGCGTACTCGTAGCGATCCTAGTGTGACATGGCCTTTAATAATTTCGCCTGTACGTGGGTCTATAATTGAACTGCCATAAGACCAACCACGAGTTGCGCGATGCACCCATTGAATAACGTTGTAGCGCACATCCATAGGATCAGCATTATCTGGTAGCACTTTAACTTCAAATGCATTTTTATATCCTGCTGCATTAAAGGCGTCATTCCACCATTGCCCGCCTTCTAATAAAGCCGTTTTTACTGGTTCAGGTACGCCAGGGTCTAAGTAATACACAATGGGTTCGACCGGTTCACTTACAGCCAGACTCGGATCTTTTTTTATTAACCGATGGCGTGGAATGTGACGCACATACATAGACTCATCGAGCCCTGCTGCATAATTTTTATGCTCCACACTCCAATAACCCGATTGCGGGCTGAATTTACGTGGCGTGTAATTGTCATCAGGCAATTTGATTAATGAATGGTGCATATGCACGGTTAGCGCGTATGGATCAGCACTCACTTGGCGCACATATTCACCTGGTTTAGACCCTTTAAAGGTGAGAATGGCTTCAAGTTCAGTATTTTTTACAAATGCTTTTGAGCGATTCATAAATACCGCACTGCGTGACTCATCAAGGCTAAACTGCCCTTGCTTGCGCGCAGCTAAAGTACGGCTTACGCCATGTACATCGCTTAGTAAATAGGGGGTGTAATCAATTAATGCAGCATTGTCATCTTGCGCGACAACTTTAAAACCCGCCAAAATACTGGATGCAAACGCTTCTTTAACGCTTTGCTGCTCTGCTAGATTACTTGTGTTAGCACGGTAGTAAGTATTTACAGCGCGCAACATAACCTTATTGCCGAAGCGCTCAAACTGTACCAAATAAGTACCGCCTAATTGGCCTCTATCTAAACCTATGTCGTTAGAACCAACGCCATAAGGTAAGCTGTGTTGTAATAAAAATTGTTGTTCAAGTTTATCGACCTTTAAATACACATTGCCGTTTTGCGTATCGTAAAAGAAAGAAAAATAACCCGGGAAATGGTTCATTTTTTCAGTAAATTCGTCAATAGACTTAATTGCTGCGTGCGCTTGGGTTATCATACAGAGCAGCACAGTAAAGAGTATGTAACTTAATCGTGATATTTTTTGCATAATCTTATCTTTGTTATTAGCGTTTTAAATGCGATGTAGCTACCCCATTATAGGGGGTTATTTATACAATACAGTTATTTAAGACGAATTTCAGCGCTCTAAACTAATTTCTCTCACATTATGATTAGTTTTAACACGTTATCAGGAAAAAAGAATGCGTAGACTCCCACCAGTATTACTAGAAGATGGCTGTTCAAGAGAACTTTTGTCGTTAATTCGTACTATTTTAGCGGCATGTAAAGAAATTTCATTTCGCGTCGGTCAAGGTGAATTATCGGGCGTATTAGGCTCAACCCTCGATGAAAACATTCAAGGCGAAACACAAAAGAAACTCGATGTACTGTCTAATCAGTTATTAAAAGATATATTGCTGGAGTCAGGCACAGTTAAAGCGATTGCCTCTGAAGAAGAAGATTATACCGTTGCCGGTAATCCAGATGCTGAGTACATTGTTGCATTTGACCCACTTGATGGTTCGTCAAATACCGATATTAACTCGCTAGTAGGCACTATATTTTCTATTATGAAAGCGCCGGTGGGCTCTGATGCTGCTGATGAAAAGATTTTTATGCAACCTGGGCATCAACAAGTAGCTGCAGGTTACGTACTGTATGGGCCATCGACCATGCTTGCGCTAACAACGGGTAAAGGTACACGCATGTTTACCTTAGATAAAACCCAAGGTAGCTTTTTACTTACCCAAGATTTTGCCGCTATTTCTGCTAAAACCAATGAATTTGCAATTAATGCCTCAAACCAGCGCCACTGGGAACCGGCGATGCAAAACTACATTAATGATTTACTTGCCGGAGATACAGGCCCTCGTGCTCAAAACTTCAATATGCGTTGGATTGCTGCAATGGTTGGCGATGTACACCGTGTACTTAGTCGTGGTGGCTTATTTACTTACCCAACTGATACTAAAGATCCTAATAAGCCTAACAAACTGCGTTTACTTTACGAAGCAAACCCAATGGCAATGCTAGTAGAGCAAGCAGGTGGTATTGCTTCAACAGGCACTGAGCGTATTATGGATATTCAGCCTGATGCCATCCATCAGCGTGTTGCGGTTATTTTAGGCTCTAAAGACGAAGTAGAAACTTGCTTGAGCTATCATAAGTAAACTTTAAGAACAGGTTTTAGGTTTCAGTTGTCAGCTAGAGATTAGCCCAGTAGTGGTTACTAACATCTGAAAACTGTTGCTTAAAACCTTTCATACTTTCTGATAACCACCTGCTACTGTTGTAACAGCTTTAACAACTGTGCGAGCTTTTGATGAGTCAACTCGCCCATTTGCTCGCTATTACTTAGCGCGTAAATAACACCTTCATGCTCAGCGCAATTTATGTCATCTCGCGACTCAATAACATTTGCCCACAGCTGTAAATCGTCAATATCAATTTCTTTATTGAAACAACGCGTAAGTACATTAATTAGTACAGGCTTTGTGAGTGTGTACAGGTAGATTTTATTGCTTGCTGCGGTTGAAACAATCACACTAATGGCACTATCTCTTTGCTCGCCAAATGTAATAAATTCAGCCAATGCTTTTTGTATATTCATAATGTTTGTTATTCTTGCTGCTCTACTGTTAATAAGACCTAAAATGACCCAGATAAACTGCAGCCAATGTAATACAACGCTTAACTGTAATGTTAATGATATAACCGCATGTTGGTGTTATCAGTTACCCGCTATTTTACCACTCAATGATACAGCAACCAGCTGCTTATGCCGATCATGTACTCTTGCTAAAATAAATAGCTATTTAGAGACTATATACACCCAACCAATAAAAGCTCAAATCGCTTTTGCTAAACAATTTAGAAGCAATGATAATTTAATTGAAGGGTTAGATTACACCATGCAAAATAGTTACATGGTGTTTAGTAAGTGGTATTTTTTAAAACGGGGTACTTGCTGCAAAAACGGGTGTAAAAATTGTCCCTACAATTAATCTACTCTCCCGCTGCAATTGGCAGTGAACTGTCGGCTCCCCATTCACTCCACGAGCCATCGTACACACTTAAATTACTATAGCCGCATTCATCAGCGAACAGCGCAAGCGCACAGGCAGTAACGCCAGAGCCACAGCTAAATTGTAAGTGGGTTGCATTACCAACTAATTCATTAAACTTTGCCTTTATAAAGTCGAGTGATTTTGCCTCGCCATTTTCTAATAGACTATTTAAAGGTAGCGAATAGCTATTAATAATATGGCCGCTGCGCATTCCGGCTCTTGGCTCACTACTTTTGCCGGTAAAGCGCTCATAAGCGCGTGCATCTAAAATAACTGTATTGGCATCCTCAGTAGCACTTAGCACCTGTTTTTTATCAATAAAGTAATCAGGCCGGTATTGAGCAATAAAATCGCCTTTTAATGATGCTTGTGTATAGTTTGATTCAACCGGAAGCCCAAGTTCAAGCCACTTGGCTAAACCGCCACTGAGGACTTTTACGTTATCAAACCCCATGGCTTTAAACATCCACCAAGCTCTAGCTGCACTGAATAACCCTGCATCTTCATAAATCACCACAAGTGAATCGTGATTCACTCCCGCTTTTTGCATCACTTGAGTAAATTGTTCTGCACTACACAAGGTATTAGGCAATGGGTTTGAGGGATCTGCGAGTTCTTTTTTGATATCAAACCGTTGTGCTTTAGGTAGCATGGCAACGGGTGAGTACTCCCCCGCAGCTGAGGGACGTAACATACCCGCATCAAAAATAACCAGGTTAGCTTGCTTTAAACGCATGTTAAGCCACTTTGCATCAACAAGATGTTTCATAAAAAATCCCCTAGAGTAAAGAACCATATAATCAAACTATTAGATTAAACAATACTAAGTAATTAGGTAATATCAACTTTAGCATTGGTTATTTAAAAATAGCTATAAAAATGGTCATAGAAGTAATACTTTGGAATACTATAGTAGCTAATTTGTAGATGGATTTATGTTAGGATCTATCGTCAGTAACTTAATTATGAGAAGAATATTTTGAAACTATCTGTTTGTATTATTTGTAAGAATGAGGAAAATACAATTGCCCGCTGTTTAGAATCAGTTAAATGGGCTGACGAGATTATTCTGCTTGACTCAGGCAGTACAGATAATACACTCGAAATTGCAAAAAAATACACCGATAAGATATTCATTAGAGAGGATTGGCAAGGATTTGGCGAGCAACGTCGAAGAGCTGAACAGTTAGCTAGTAACGACTGGATTTTTGCTATTGACTGCGATGAAGAAGTTAGTGAAACATTAAAAAATGAGATACTTAATACTTTGCCTAGGTGTAGTGAAGAAAATGTATTAAGAATAAATCGGCTAACATATTTTTGTGGCCAGTTTATTTATCACAGTGGCTGGCACCCTGATCATATTGCCCGTATATACAACAAGAAAAAAACAAGTTACAACAGAAACTTAGTGCATGAATCTGTTATAACAAAAGACTGTGAGCTAATTACACTAAAAGAAAACATTTTACACTTCCAGCACCAAGATATTTTTACCTATCTTAATAAAAGAAACCACTATGCTAACTTAGGCGCAAAGCAAATAATTCAAAAAGGAAAAAAGCCTCATTATCAAAAGCTACTGGCTCTGCCATATTTGCTTTTATTCGACATTATTTTTTAAGGCTAGGTTTTTTAGATGGAAGAGCCGGTTTCGTTATAGCTGTTATCCAAAGCCAATACAGTTTTAACAAATACCTTTTCTCAGCTTATAAATAATATATAGCTTTCATAGAATAATACTATTGAGTCTAATTACATATACTGGATTTTTTAAATGAATCTATTTCGCTTAAAGACTATTAAGCTACAAACAATAAAATAATTAACCTGAGATCTGGTTAAGCCAACATTAGATTATTACTCTCTAAAATTTCAAGTTCTTGCGATGTTAAATCTAATGACGGCTTTTCCTCTTTTAGGCAATAGGCAATAGGCAA
>NZ_BADW01000056.1:0-260 GCF_000241165.1 Pseudoalteromonas sp. BSi20439 | reverse complement strand
GCACAAGCGTGTGGCTTAAAGCACTGTAATCCACATACTTTACGCCATGCTTATGCAACACACCAACTTGAATCAGGTATGCCACTTCATCAACTGCAACATCAGCTTGGCCACAGTGATATTAAAACCACACAAAGTTACTTACACTGGTTACCTGAATTAGGGCATGGCGGCATTGATTTACTTGCGAGTTGGGGTAAACAATGAACGCCTTACACCTCGCTGATATTTTAAACTCAAGCCTTGAGAGTTATCGCCAA
>NZ_BADW01000057.1:0-3361 GCF_000241165.1 Pseudoalteromonas sp. BSi20439 | reverse complement strand
AAAAATATGGTTTAATGATGGTAACCAACTCACTGGTGCAATAATGCTACTTTCTGATGTTATGACCTGCGCATCGGTAGGGGCTATTAACGTATTTAAAAAACTAAACTCAGCAACATTAACAGTATATTGCGATGTACTTTCAAATAATGGCAATTGAGAAAAGTATTGCCAAGGAACAAACCAGGCTATTAAAGCCAGCATTATTACGTAAAAATTTAATCTAGAAGGGGCACTTTTCATCCCTAATGATGCAAGCAAACAACACACACTAATAATTGTGCAAGTTACAAAATAATCCATCATAACCTTCTCCTTTAATCTTGCTTTTTATTTTTCAGTAGCGATTGTAGGTACTCAATATCCTCGTCATTCAGCTTTTCTTCTTTAATAAAATGGGCAATTAAGCTGCGAGAGTTACCTTTAAAAAAACGCTGCATAAAGCTAGGCATTGCTTGTGCTGAAAATGCGTTTTGAGTGATCACTGATTTAAATACAATCGCTCTCCCCTCGTTCCCACAGCGTACTATCGCCTCTTTTTGCTCTAACCTATCAACGATTGTTTTTACTGTAGTGTAAGCTACTTGCTTATCTTTTTTTGTATCAGCAAGTAGGGCTTTATGTAACTGGCTAGCAGTACAAGGCTCGTGCTGCCAAAGCAACTGCATTATGTCTAATTCAAATTCACTAAGTTTCATTTTAACCTTTATTACTACAATTGTAGTTTTAAACTATTACAAATGTAGTAATAAGCACTCAGTGTGTCAATATAAAAATTATATAATTTAAAATAAAAAATAAATTTAGAGGTTGGTAAATACATAAGCGATAAGAGGCATAATTATCGAAGTGAGCATATATAATGAGATGTCATTTTTTGTATTTCTTGCTTTAGCCCTTTAGCATCGCAGCCGATAGCTAAATTAGTAACGTATAACATTATGGATAATACGCAATGCTACAGCTAAATAAACAATCAGCGTTTGAGGTTAAAATTACAGCCGATAAAGCTAATATGGCGCAACAAACAAAAGAGCCTACAAAAAATCAGGACAACGCTGATTATCAGTTATCAGACAAAGAGCGCAATAAACTCTCCTCAAAAGGTGCTGTTCTAAACGTTGAAAAAGCCACAAATTCAGAGATGCCAGATTATATTGCAAAAATGATAGAGCAACTTAAAGAGCTCAAACAGCGACTTGAAGAACAAAAAGAGCAACTCACTCAATTACAAGCTCAATCGGACCAAGAAGACGAGGTGCTAAAGGCACAAATTGAAGCACAAGCTAATATCGTTTCAACAATACAGTCGCAAATAGTTACGTTGGTGCAAACAATTAGCCAAGCAATGAAAGACGCTGGTGTTACTGATGCTGGCGCACTTGTCAGTGCCATGGTGTAATTTTTACATCAAGTATTTAGCTTTATATAACCGATTTTATTAAAGCACTTTTTACCCGCAACTTAATTTTTGTAAGAATTAAGCATACGCTAACTGGCAAAAAGACACGTTAACGAACGCTTTCAATATGCATCTAACAATGCTTGCTTATAGATTTTATTAAACTGTGCCAAAGGTAAATCAGCTGCATATTGATATATAAGCGATTTGTATTCATCACTTTGAATTAACGTTGAAACCGAGTGATTAAAATCAAGCATGAAGCGAATATTGTCTTCACTTCGTTGACACATTAAATGCCCAACAGTAAACGGTGTTTTTAATTTCAAGTCAAAGGAGTGAATGTCAGCATGTGTGATCTCATGCCAATACGTCGCAATATCACTTGGGTATTCAATAGAAGCGTCAAACTCTTTTAACCTAGCTAATTGCTCTAACCTAGAAAAAGTATTAATGGCTGCGCCTTTAATTTTAGATTCGTCAACATCGTCAATACGCGACATAATATCCTCAGGAAATACTCTAAGCTTTGACAAACCCAATGTTAAGCCACTGCGGGCTATAAGCTCGTTTAACATGTTTGTATTATTAAATTGACTCAAGTCTTTAGGAGAATATAACCGAGGCGCAAGATACAAAGAAAATGGCTTCGATATTAAATAACGCTGTGCTCGTTCTGGAGTGTTAATTTTATTGGCATAGCAATGATTGCTACCATACTGTACCTCGTTATCAGTATCTGGCGCTTTTACAAACTCAATTCTATAGTCACTCATTGCAGCCAAAATAAGCGTGTAAAGCTTTGCATCTAGTGACTTTGCGTTGTTTGCTGAATTGAACCTAAGTAAAGATTCATCATTAGTGCTCAGTACAACTTTTATTTTATTTGCGTCAAAATTTTCAAATCGAGTATTTTTATAATCTGATTTATATAATTGCTTTAACCGTCCTGAGGATTTTAATTTTGGCATTGCTTGGTCAAATTTTTTCGCCAATGCTTTACCTTTTTTACTATTTGAAAAAGCCAAATAAATAGGCCTTGCCGGCACCACTTCCACATAACTTAATTTTGATTTGTATTCTTGTGGGATGTTGTAGTCAAAATCAACGAAAGCGTCGATGCGTTTATTTAGTAGCAAATCCATGGCTTTATCAATAGCCGATATCGGGTAATAATCGTGTTTATACTCAATATATTTATCAAAGTTATAGCCATCAAACCAGCTTAATACTTTATTGTTTAAATCAGATAACTTATTAAAGTTATGAGTAGAATTTAAAAAATAGGCATTAATTGGATAATCATAATCTAAGTACCAATGAGGATAATAGGCTAAAGGAACATCTTCTTTAGCAACACCAATTACGAAGTCATACTGTTTTTGTTCAAATAAATTGGTAATTCGTTTGTAAGTACTAAAATCAAACTCGAGCTGTTCATCTGCATAAACTTCTTTGAGTAGCTCAATATAAACGCCTGTTTCATCCGGATTGGTGTAATCAACCCAATGAGTTACGCCAACTTTTACACTCGCAAAAGCCGAGTTTATACAAACATAAGAAAAAACAAAAAACAGTAGTAGGTATTTAGCCAAGCGCATTCTCCCAATCACTTAGTTTAATATATGCACCACCAGTCTACTTTGCAAACTTAGGTGTTAGTTTGAGACTTTGTAAGAGCTTTACGTTAAGGTACTTTATGGCTGAAATGAGTTAAGGCCATAATTGCAATTATGGGTTACACGCGATATTCGTTTATAGCACTTTTTTCAAAATTCGACTTAGAGTGAAGCGGACAGTCAGCAAGTTTAATTTATCTAGCAAAGATTCGCCTCTTGCGAACCCTATTAATAAACTATTCATTTTAATTGATAAAGAAAATTTTTAGTAAAAGGATATTTATGAAAAAGGATAACAAGCCTTTAACGGCATATATAATTAGTTTAATTATTCTTTTTG